>NZ_JBHXSC010000031.1:0-75963 GCF_042716505.1 Streptomyces sp. NPDC058674 | reverse complement strand
GCGCCGGCCGCCGCCGGGGCCACCGCGGGCGCGGCGGCCGTGCGCGCGCCGCGCCCGCGCGGCCCGAACAGCCCGCCACGCGGTGCGGCGACCGGCCGTGCACCCAGGCGGGAGACCTCCAGGCCCGGTTCGTCCGCGAAGAGCTGGGTGTCCGGCACCCGGAGCTCCGGTCCGAACAGCGTCGACAACTGGGGCCGCGGGCGGCCGGTCTGGATCGCGACCACCTCCCGCAGCACGCCCGTCAGCTGGTCCGCCATCTCCTGCGCGGACGCGAACCGCCGCCCCGGGTCCGGATCGGTCGCCCGGACCAGCAGCCGGTAGAAGGACTCGTACCGCGCGAACACCTCGATGTGCTCCGGGTCGGGCAGCGAGTCCGCGAACACGTTGGTGTAGCCCTGGAAGTCGAAGGTCAGGACCGCCAGCGTCCGCGCCACCGTGTACAGGTCGGAGGCGACCGAGGGCCCCGCCTCCGCGACCTCCGGCGCCTGGTAGCCCACCGTGCCGTAGATTGCCGATTCCTCGTCGTCCATCCGCCGGACGGCGCCCATGTCGATCAGCTTCAGCTGGTCCTGCTGCTGGATCGCGTTGTCCACCTTGAAGTCGCAGTACAGGAGGTTCCTGCTGTGCAGGTGGCCGAGGGCCTCCAAGGCCTCGATGCCGTACGCGCACGCCTGCTCGACCGGGAGCGGGTCGCGCCGCCCGTCCGGTCTGCGCCGCTCGTTGGCGATCTCCTTCAGCGACTTGCCGCCGACGTACTCCATGACGATGTACCCGTCCAGCGAACCGGTCCGCTGGTCGAGGTGCTCCACGAAGTTGTAGATCCGCACGATGTTGGAGTGCTCGATCTCCGCGAGGAAGCGCCGCTCGGAGATCGCGGCCTCCATCGCGTCCTGGTCCCCGGTGTCCAGGAGGCCCTTGAGGACCACCCACCGGCTGGAGACCGCCCGGTCCACCGCCAGGTACACCCAGCCGAGGCCGCCGTGCGCGAGGCAGCCCGCGACCTCGTACTGGCCGTGCACGACGTCGCCCTCGCGCAGCTTGGGCACGAAGGAGTACGGGTGCCCGCACTTGGTGCAGAAGCCCTCCGTCCGCCCCGGCCGCTCACCGCGCGAGCGCCCCACCGGGGCGCCGCAGTCCGAGCGGGAGCAGAACCGCTTGCGCTCCGGCACCTCCGGGTTCTCCAGCACCGCCGCCGAGGGGTCGGGGCGGGGGACTTCAGGCATGGTGACCAGGCCGGCCCCGAGCCGCCCGCGCCCCGAGGCCGAGGAGGCCGAGCCCGAACTGCGCACCGACACCGAGCGGGTGGAGGCGCTCCCCGGGAGGGAGCGCGACAGCCGCCCCGACACCGAGCGGCGCGACGACGAGGAGCGCGAGGACCGCGCCGAGGCCGAGGACCGCGCCGATCCGTGCGAGCCCTGGGAGCCCATGGAGCCCCGGGACCCGCCGGAGCCGAGCGAGCCCCTCGCGGCGCTGGTCATGCCCGTCGGCGGGGACACCAGTTCGTCCGCACCCGCGGCCACCGCGCCGACCGGCGCGAGCCCGCAGGTGTCGCAGTACAGCTCCCCGCCGCCCATGTCCTCGTACGCCCCCGGGCAGTCGGGGCGAACGCAGGTGGTTCCGGTCAGGCTCATGCGTCCTCCTTCCCCGGCCCGTCGGGCCAGTGCTGATCCGGCTGTGGTTGCTGTGGTGGGCGTGGCGGGTGTGGTGGACGTGGCGGGTGCGGTTGCTGGGGCTGCTGGGGTGCCAGTGCCTCGGCGGCCGCCTGCTGGTAGCGCAGGACGGCCTGCTCGGCGGCCCGCAGGTCGCAGGGGGCGCTCCACAGCATCCGCCGGGCCGTGTCGTACCGCTCGATCAGCACGGGGTCCTCCGCCATGCCGTGCCGGGCCACCTTGGCCCTGTACGCGTCGAGGCGTCCGCGCAGCTCGGCGCGGACCGCCAGCGGAGCCGTCACCGCCGTCAACGACTCGCGGGCCCGGCGCAGTTCCTCCTCGGCCCGCTCCTCCAGGGATTCCAGGAGGGGGGAGAGCCGGTGCCAGCGCGAGCGCCGCCGGTGCTCGGCCGCCGCCGCGAGCTGCTCCTGCAGCGCCGTCGGCGGCCCGCTCACCGCCGGCACCTCGGACGCGGCGATCTTCGCCAGCACCTCGCCGCGCGCGGTCCGCGCCTCCGCCAGGGTCCGGTCGGCCCGCGACAGCACGTCCCGCAGGCTGATCAGCCGCTGCTCGGCGTCCTGCCGGACGTCCAGCACGGCCTCGACCTCGCGGCGTACGTCCTCCAGCGCGAGCGCGGCCCGGTCGTAGCGCCCGGTGTCCGGACGGCCGCCGCCGGGCGCGGAACTGCCCGCGGCCGGCTGCCAGAACGCCAGCGGGTCCTCGATCACCCGGGCCCGCAGGTCGGCCAGCTCGGCCGTGATGTCCTCCAGGTCGTCGCCCGCGGGGTGCTCACCGGGGCGCACCCCCACCGAGTGGGCCAGCGAGCGGACGCGGTGCAGCTCGGCCGCGAGCAGGTCGATCCGGGCGGGCAGCGCCGACCACACCGCATCGGCGGCCACCACCACGTCCAGCGAGCGCGCGTACAGCTCGTTCATCCGGGCCACCAGCTCGGCCAGCGAGAGCCGCTCCGCCAGCGCGGAGCCCCCCTGCGCGGCCCCGGCGATCAGCACGCCCGGTCCGCGCAGCCGCTCGGTCAGCTCGGCCAGGTCCTCACGACCGGGCCAGCGGCGCCGCTCCCGGATCTCCCGGGCGGCGGTCAGCGCCCCGCTGTAGGCGTCGAAGTACGTCCACAGCCGGGTGATGTCCGCGTCGGCCCCGGCCCAGCGCTCCTTGGTGACCCCGGTCAGCGCGGCCCCCTCCAGCAGCCGTCGGCCCGCGTGGTCCTGGAGGGCCAGCAGCGAGGTCTCCACGGCCTCGTGCTCCGCGCCCAGCCGGGCCAGTGCCCGGTCGACGCCGTCCCGGTCCATCACTGCCGATCCCGCCTCCCCCGACTCCGCGCCGCCCGACCGCGCCCATGCCCGCGACTCCGCCACCCGCCTCAGCCGTCCCGGTACTTGGGCTCGGGCGGTCCGCCGACGTTGGGCAGCACCGCCCTGAGGTGCACACCGTAGGAGGTCATCCACGGGCTCGAGGCGCCGCCCGCGCGGTAGTCCTCCAGCACCTTGTTGACCCGGCGCACGAGGTCGGAGGCGTCCTTGTTCATCGCCACCCCGTAGAACTCGCGGGTGAACGGCGAGCCGACCAGCTGCACCGACGGGTCCTGCGCGGCCTGACCCGCCGCGAGCGCGTTGTCCGTGACGATGCCGTCCACCTCGCCGAGCTGCAGCCGGACCAGGCAGTCCAGCTGGTTGGGCACGGTGACCGGCACCGAGCCGTAGGACTGCGCCTTCAGCGTCGCCTCCGCGGTGGAGCCGGCCGCGAAGCAGACCCGCTTGTCCTTCAGCGAGGCGTCGTACCCGGTGATCGGCGAGCCCTTGGGGGCGAGCACCTGCTGCCCGGCCTCGAAGTAGGCCGTGGAGAAGGCCACGTCCTCCAGCCGCTTGCAGTTGATCGTCATCGTGCGTACGACGATGTCGACCCGGCCCTCCTGGAGTGCGGGAACGCGCTGGCTGGTGGGGATGGCCCGGTAGATCACCGCGTCCGGGTCGCCCAGGATGTCCTTGGCCACGGCCCTGACCAGGTCGATGTCGAAGCCGTCGAGGCGGCCTTCGCGCGCCTGGTTGAGGTACCCCCAGCGGAAGCTGTTCTGGTCCACGCCCGCGACCAGCTTTCCCGCCGCCTTGATCCGGGCGATGGCCGCCCCGTCCACGGCGGAGGGGCGCAGGCTCGCCTCCGGGTTCTGGCAGGTGTCGGCCGGGGCCGCGGGAGCCCCCGCCACCGCGGCGGGCCCGCGGACCGCGGGCCGCCGTCCGGCATCCGGCGCCGCCTGGGCCAGGGGCAGCAGCACGGCCGCCGCCGTCACCGCGCAGGCGGCGGCCATCGCACTGACCCCGCCCCATCCGCGCAGCCGGCGCGCGGCCGGGCGCGGGCCGGCCGCGCGCTCCCGCACCACGGCCGCCTCGGGCGCCGCGCCCTCGCGGGCCTCCCGGCCTTCGGGGGACCGCTCACCTCGTATCCGCATCGCTCTCACCTGTACTCCGAAAGCCTGCGCCCGACACCGAGCAGCGCCGCCGCCGCGCCGACGACCGCCAGGGCCGCCGCGCCCGTCATCAAACCGCCCAGGGCGCCGAGCCCGTCCCGGGCGGCCCGGGTGAACTCCTGCTGCTCGTGGGCGACCGCCTGTGCCAGCGAGGCGTCGACTGTGTCGAAGGCGGCGCCGCTGCTCTCCTTGTGCTCGTCGTCCCCGACGACCTGGTCGCGCGCGGAGCCGTAGTCCCCCTTGAGGTCCGACTCCCGGGCCGCCGCGTGCCGCTGCTTCCACTGCGCGACGCCTTCCGCGGCCCGGGCCAGGGGCTCCCGGCCCGCCGTGTCGTCGGCCAGTGCCCGCGCCGCTTCCAGTCCGCTGTCCAGCTGCTTCATGTTGTTCGTGAAGTCCACGTCGTACTTGTCGGACTTCTTGTCCTCGGCGAGTACGGCGCCCCGGGCGACGAGCGTGAGGTTCTCCCCGGCCCGCGCCTGGAGCGAGGCGATCCGGGCGTCGTTGAGCACCTTCAGCGACTCCTGGCCGTCCGTCCGCGCCTGGCTCAGCGCCGACCGGGCGACCGTGTGCCCCACGGCCAGCCACAGCAGCACCACCATCGTCGCGGCCGTCGCGGCCACCAGCCCGTGGTTGAAGACCCTGTTGGTCCGCCGGTAGTCGCGCCGCTGCACCCACACCAGCGCGGCGAGCGCGAGCAGCCCGGTGCCGATCGAGGCCGCCGGCCAGGACCGGGCGTCGTCGTAGTCCGCGTAGAGCCGCCCGGTCTCCGCCTCGTAGAGCCGCTGGGCGGCGGGGAGCAGCTGGGTGGTCATCTGCTCGTTGGCGTAGCGCAGGTAGGCGCCGCCCAGGGGCAGGCCCTGCCGGTTGGTGGCGCGCGCCTGCTCGATCAGCCCGGTGTAGCGGGGCAACTGCTCGCCCAGAAGGGTGATCTGCGCGCGGGAGTCCTCGTCCGCCCGCGTGTTGGCGGCCGCGCCGACCAGCAGCCTGGAGGCGTTGGCGATGTCCTTCTCGTACCGCTCGCGGACCTCGCGGGGCTCCTGTCCGCCCAGGAGGAATCCGCTGGACGAGGTGGTGTCGGCGTCCGCGAGGGAGCGGTAGATGCTCGCCGCGTCCGCGCTCAGGGGCTGGCTCCGGCCGACCACGTCGTCGGCGGCGGTGGACCGGCCGGAGATCTCCCACACGCTCACCGCGCCGAACAGCACGATCAGGGCGGCGACCGCCGCACCGATGATGCGCAGCCGGCCCGGTTCGGTCGTCGCGGCCGCGCGCAGCCGCTCCACCCCCTCCGCCCAGGCGGTACCCCGCCCCGGCGGCACGCCGGGCGGCACGGCGCCACCGCCCGGCGGCGCGGGCGCGCGTGTCGTGATGGCCACCGTGACCTCCCCCTCGGTCTGCGGTCCCCGGCTGTGGCCGGGAGCCTGCGCAGCAGTATGGCCTTAGTGACGGTCGGCCACGGCACCGGTGCTCGATCTTGGGCGACAACGCCCCGAGAGGCGCCCCCCGTCGCCCCTTCACCGTCAATACGCCCGTACGACCGCCACGGTTCCAGACCCGCGGCCCCGCGGGGCGGGTTCACCCGAAATGGGCACGGACTTTGCTGTGGGCGAAGGGCGCGCAGCCCAGGGCGTCCAGTCCGAGCAGCGCGGCGCCCAGGACCGGACGGGCGGTGACCACCGAGACCAGGGCCCGCGGGGCCCGTTCGGCGAGGCCCGCGGCGATCCGGTCGTTCAACTGCGCGTGACCGGCGGCGAGCACGCTGCCGCCGAGGACCACGGGGACCTCCCGGTCCAGCAGGCCGAGCCGGGCCAGTGCCACCGACGCCATGGAGACGACCTCGTCTGCCTGCCGGTGCACCAGTGCCAGCGCCACCGGGTCGCCCGCCGCCGCCACCGAGAACAGCAGTGGCGCCAGCTCGTGGCGCCGTCCGGACGGGACGCGCCCGAGGTGCAGGTCCTCGATCAGCGCGTGCATCGAGGGGCGGCCGAAGTGCGCCGGCACCGCGCGGGCCAGCTCCGTCAGCGCGCCCCGGCCGTCCTCGGCGCGGGCCGCGAACCACAGGGCCTCGTCGGCCAGTCCGCCCCCGCCGCCCCAGTCGCCGGAGACGCGTCCGATCGCGGGGAAGCGTGCGGTCCGCCCGTCCGGGGTCATGCCCGCGCAGTTGATGCCCGCACCGCACACCACGGCGACGCCGCACGGCTCGGCGCCCGGGGGGAGCCCGGCGCGCAGCAGCGCGAAGGTGTCGTTGTGCACGACCGTGCGGCGGCCCCAGCCGCGGCGCCGGATCTCGCGGGCCATGTCCCGCTCCTCCACCGGGAAGTCGGCGTTGGCCAGGCAGGCCGACACGTGCTCGACGCGGGGCCCGGCCTCCCCCTCGGGGCGGATCCCGGCGGCGGCCATCGCCTCCGCCAGTACGTCGACGGCCGCGGCGACCCCCGTCCGGGACGGCTGGAAGCCCCCGGCCCGGCCGGTCGCGGTGACCGAGCCGTCCGGTGCGACGACCGCCACGTCCGTCTTGCTGTTGCCCGCGTCGATCGCCAGTACCGCGTCGAGGGTCACAGCCACGCCAGGTGCTCCTTGTTGTGCGCGAGGAGGCGGTCCGTCAGGCCTTCGGCCCGGTCGAACCGGCCGACGAGCGGATGCGCGAGCAGGGCCTTGAACACCCGCTCGCGGCCGCCTCGCAGCGCGGCGTCCAGCGCGAGGTCCTCGTACGCCGTCACGTGCGAGACGAGCCCCGCGTACAAGGGGTCCAGCCGGCGCACGGGCAGGGGCACCGGGCCGGAGCCGTCCACCCGGGCCTGCACCTCGATCACCGCGTCGTCCGGGAGGAACGGCAGGGTGCCGCCGTTGCGGGTGTTGACCACCTGCACGGTGGCCGCGCCGCCGCCCAGCAGCGAGGCCGCCAGGTCCACGGCGGCCTCCGAGTAGAAGGCCCCGCCCCGTCGGGCGAGCAGCGCGGGCTTCTCGTCGAGCGCGGGGTCCCCGTACAGGGCGAGCAGCTCCCGCTCCATGGCGGCGACCTCGGCGGCCCGCGAGGGCTTGGAGCCGAGCTCCCGCACGACCTCGTCGTGCGCGTAGAAGTAGCGCAGGTAGTACGAGGGCACGACCCCGAGCCGGTCCAGCACCGCGCGCGGCAGGTGGAGGTCCCCGGCGATGGCGTCGCCGTGCGCCGCGAGGAGGCCCGGCAGCAGGTCCTCGCCGTCCGGGCCGCCCCGGCGGACGCCCAGCTCCCAGGTGAGGTGGTTGAGCCCCACGTGGTCCAGGTGGATGTCGGCGGGCGCGAGGTCCAGCAGGGCCGCGAACTTGCGCTGGAAGCCGATGGCGACGTTGCACAGGCCGACGGCCTTGTGTCCGGCCCGGAGCAGGGCCCGGGTGACGATCCCGACCGGGTTGGTGAAGTCGATGATCCAGGCGTCCGGGCTGGTCCGGCGGACCCGTTCGGCGATGTCGAGGACCACCGGGACGGTCCGCAGCGCCTTGGCGAGCCCGCCCGCGCCCGTGGTCTCCTGGCCGACGCAGCCGAACTCCAGGGGCCAGGTCTCGTCCTGGAGGCGGGCGGCCTGGCCGCCGACGCGCAGCTGGACGAGGACCGCGTCGGCGCCCTCCACCCCCGCGTCGAGGTCGGAGGTGGTGGTGACGCGCGCCGGATGCCCCTGCCGGGCGAAGATCCGCCGGGCGAGGCCGCCGATCAGCTCCAGCCGCTCGGCGGCCGGATCGATCAGCACCAGCTCGGAGACCGGCAGGCTGTCGCGCAGCCGGGCGAAGCCGTCGACGAGTTCGGGGGTGTAGGTGGAACCGCCGCCCACCACTGCGAGTTTCATGGTCACTAGCCTTTCACTCCGGTCAGGGTGACTCCCCCGACGAACGCCTTCCGGGCGAAGAAGAAGAGGACGGTCACCGGGGCCGTGACCAGTACGGTCGCGGCCGTGGTCGGGTTCCCGTGGGTGCGGGGGGCCGCCCTTGAAGGACTCCGGCCCGCAACCGGGCGTCCAGGCGGACGGGTTGTCCGGGGGCGTAGGTCCGGGGGCCGAAGCAGTCGTTCCAGGCGGACAGGAACCGGAACAGCGCGAGGCCTCGAGTCGGCCCCGGTTCGACGCGGGGTCAGCGGGAGGTGTCGAACACCTCGTCGCGCGTGGCGGCCAGGGCGTTCTCCAGGGCGCCGCGCAGCACCGGCCGCTCCCGCACCTCTGCGGTGACCAGGCGGGGCCGGGACGGGGCCAGTTCGGCGAGCTCGGACTCCAGCAGCTCCCGCAGCGGCTCGCCGCCGGCCGTGATCCCGGCCCCGGACAGCACGACGATCTCCGGGTCGAGCACGGCGACCAGCGAGGCCAGGCCGGTGGCCAGGCCGGTGGCGTAGGCGCGCAGGAGGTCCAGGTACGGCCCTTCGGGCGTGGCGGCGGCCCGGGCGAGCAGCGCGGCCGCGGCGGCGACCTGTGGGCTGTAGGGGCCCCCGGGCCGGGGCTCGGGCGCGGGTTCGGCCGCGGCTCCCGGCACGCCGAGCTCCGCGGCGAGCAGGGGCAGGGCCTGGACGCCGGCCAGCTGCTGGTAGCCGCCGGAGTTGACCCGGGTGACCTGCCGGACCAGGGGGTGGCCGGGCACGGGCAGGAAGCCCACCTCGCCGGCGCCGCCGGTCCAGCCGCGGTGCAGCCGCCCGCCGAGCACGAGGGCGGCGCCGAGTCCCTCCTCGTTCCACAGCAGGACGAAGTCCTCGTGGCCGCGGGCAGCGCCGAGGCGCTGTTCGGCGACGGCGGCGAGGTTGACGTCGTTCTCGTACTCGACGGGCATCGGCAGGGCCGTCGCCAGGTCGTCGAGGAGGGTGGGGGAGTGCCAGCCGGGGAGGTGGCCGGCGTAGCGGAGCCGGCCGGTCTGCGGGTCGAAGGCGCCCGGGGTGGCGATGACCACCCGGTGCAGGTCCGAGCGGTGCAGTCCGGCGGCCTCGACGGCGCCCCCGAGGGCCTCGCGGACCTGGTCGACGACGGCGGTGCCCTCGGCGTAGGGGACCTCGTGGCTGCCGACCACGGTGCCGGTGAGGTCGGCGACGGCGGCCAGCACCCGTCCCGGGGTGACGTCCAGGCCGCCGACGTACGCGGCGCGGGGGTTGACGGCGTACAGCTGGGCGCTGGGGCCGGGTCGGCCGCCGTCGGTGCCGGTGGCCACGACCAGCCCGGCGGCCTCCAGGCGGGCCAGCAGCTGCGAGGCCGTGGGCTTGGACAGGCCGGTCAGGTGTCCGATCCGGGTCCGGGAGAGCGGGCCGTGCGCGAGCAGGAGCTCCAGGGCGGCCCGGTCGTTCATGGCGCGCAGGAGGCCGGGCGTTCCGGGCGTGGCGGCGGGCATGCGCGGTCTCTCCCTCACCGAGATGAACTGTTAGGTAAGTTTCCTGTCGGTGTGAGCCCCGTGTCAATGCCGCCGCCCCGCAGGAAACGTCCTGCGGGGCGGCGGATCGGGGAAGCGGAGCCGGGCGGCGGCCCGGCGCGGGGAGCGGCGCTACTTGGTGATCCTCGGGGCGCCCGGCCCCGGGATCGGCGCGGCCGCCAGTGACTGCGGCGAGGTCGGGTTGGCCAGCGCGGAGGGCGCGGCGACCGCGGCCGACGGGTCGGCCGCCGCCTCCTCCTCGTCGTCGGCCGGCAGCCCGCCGACGATCCGGATGCCCGCCGCGTCGAAGGCCTCCTTGATCCGCCAGCGCAGCTCCCGCTCCACGGCGAACTGCTGGCCCGGCATGGTCTTCGCCGACACCTTCACCGTCATCGAGGCCAGCAGCACCTCGTCCAGGCCCAGCACCTCCACCGGGCCCCACAGGCGCTCGTCCCACGGGGTGTCCTTCGCGAGGGCGTCCGCGACCTCCTGGACCACCTCGCGGATGTGCGTCAGGCTCTCCGTCGGCCTGACCTGCACGTCGACGCCCGCCGTCGCCCACCCCTGGCTGAGGTTGCCGATCCGCTTGATCTCGCCGTTGCGGACGTACCAGATCTCGCCGTTCTCCCCGCGCAGCTTCGTCACGCGCAACCCGACCTCGATGACCTCGCCGGAGGCCACGCCCGCGTCGATCTTGTCCCCGACGCCGTACTGGTCCTCCAGGATCATGAAGACGCCGGACAGGAAGTCCGTCACCAGGTTCCGCGCGCCGAAGCCGATCGCGACGCCGGCCACACCGGCGCTCGCCAGCAGCGGCCCCAGGTTGATCTGGAGCGCCCCGAGCACCATCAGCCCGGCCGTGCCGAGGATCAGGAACGAGGCCACCGACCGCAGCACCGATCCGATCGCCTCGGAACGCTGGCGCCGCCGCTCCGCGTTGACCAGCAGCCCGCCGAGCGCCATGCCCTCCATGGCCTCGGCGCCGCGGTTCATCCGGGTTATCAGCTTGGTCAGCGACTTGCGGACCGCCGAGCGCAGCACGCCCGCGATCACGATGATCAGGAGGATTCTCAGGCCGAGGTACAGCCAGTCGGCCCAGTTCTCCTCGATGAAGCTCGCGGCCTCGGTGACGCTCTGGTGTGTCTCCCTGAGCGTCGTGGACGTGTCCGGGGTGTCTGCTGCGAGCGGCAGCAGGGCGGCGGGCCAGGGCACGGCGGGAACCTCCAGGTATCGCGGCCTGCCCGCGGAACGGAATGCGGGCAGACCAACCACACTAACGGGGCACGGCCCGCCGTCCGGCCCGCTGTTCGAGGGAGAGACCGGACTCACCCGGGGATGACGCGGGTGTGGTTGAAAACACCTCGGACCCGTTGCGGGCGCGTGGTGGCGCTTCGACCAGCCATAAGGAGAGACTGGAGAGCAGATCGTCCCGGCGCGAGCCACGCGCCGCCGGCGTACAAGGAGGCAGTCCGTGCCGCACGTCCTGGTCCTCAACGCGTCGTACGAGCCGCTCGGCGTCGTACCGCTCCGCCGCGCGCTCGTCCTCGTCCTGGAGAACAAAGCGGTCTCCCTGGAGGAATCCGGCGCCTATCTGCACAGCGCGACGCGAGCCGTCCCCGCTCCCAGCGTGGTCCGGCTCAAGCGCTTCGTGCGGGTCCCCTACCGGGGGCCCGTTCCGCTCACCCGCCGCGCGCTGTTCGCCCGCGACGGCGGCCGCTGCATGTACTGCGGGGCCGTCGCCACCAGCGTCGACCACGTCATCCCGCGCAGCCGGGGCGGCCGGCACGCGTGGGACAACGTCGTCGCCGCATGCCGCCGCTGCAACCACGTCAAGGCCGACCGGCACCTGCTGGAACTGGGCTGGCGGCTGCGCCACCAGCCGGCCCCGCCCTCGGGCCTGGCCTGGCGCATCATCGGCACGGGCCACCGGGACCCCCGGTGGATGCCGTACCTCCAGCCGTACGGGGCCGAGGACGCGCTGGAGCGCATCGGCATCGGGGCCGCGGCGTCGTAGCGCCGGGAACCGAAGCCCCTGCGAGCGCGGGTCAGGGCTGGGCCGCGAAGGCCTCCGCCGACCAGAGGCTGCAACCGAAGCGGGTCGCCCGGGTCTCGCACGTGACGCGCAGGAAGCGGGTCCCGGGGGCGTCCAGGCGCAGGGTCTCGCGACCGCCGCGCGAGCCGCGCACCGTGACGGCCGGCTGCCAGACGCGGCCGTCCGGGGAGGTCTCCACCCGGTAGGACGCCGGGTGGGCCTCCTGCCAGTGCAGCTCCAGCCGGCCCACCCGGGCCGGCGCCGACAGCTCCGCCTGCCACCACGCGCCGTCCACCGCCGGGGAGGACCAGCGGGTGGCGGGGGAGCCGTCCACGGCCGCCGCCGCCGGGAAGCCGGCGGTCTCGTCGGCCGAGGAGCTCGCCCGTGCGGTGCGCAGCAGGTCCGGGCCGCCGGTGCGGACCACGGCCCGTACGGTCAGGACGCGGGTCTCCCCGTTGAAGGACACCGGGACCCGGTGGCTGCCCGGCGGGGTGCCGGGCGCCACGACGACCTCCAGCGGTACCGACACCCGCGCGCCGCGCGGGGCGACGACCGGCCCCTGCGGAAGGCGGACCCCGATGCCCGCGGGGGGCTGCGCCGTCAGGGCCCCGCGGGCCTCTCCGGCGCCCAGGGCGGACAGCTCGGCGGTGACCCGCTGCGGGGCCCCGCCTATCTCGGCGTCGGCGACCGCGCCGTCCGCCAGCTCGAACCGGGCCTGCGGTCCGTCCCCGAACCAGGGCACCACCCGGTGCACCACCGGGGCGGGTCCGGCCCAGGAGAGCCGCACCGCGTCGGCGGGCAGGCCCGCGGTGTCCACCTGGGTCCAGCCCGCGGCCCCGGCCTCGCCCACCTTGCGCCAGCCCTCGCCCGGTACGTGGACCTCCACCGCGGCGCCCCGCACGCCCGCCGGGAGGGGGTCCGTCATCACCGTCACCGCCGCCACCGGACGCGCGGCGTCCAGCCGTACCGTCCAGCTGTCCGTGTCCTTCGTCACGGTGCCCGTCGTGCGGGCCGCCCCCGTCCAGGCGTCCGCCTCCGCCGCGGCCTTCGCCAGGAAGGGTTCCAGCACGGCCTGGTCCACGCGGGACGCCCCCGGCTCCGCCAGCGCCCCGCGGGCGTCCGCCAGGGCCCGGGAGGCCGTCCAGGAAGCCGCCCCGTCGCCACGGGCCTGGGCCTGCAGGACGTCCACCGCCAGCTCGCCCGCCGTTCCGTAGCGCGCGAGCCGCTCCAGCCAGGGCCCCGCCTCGCCCGTCAGCGCCGGAAGCCGCGCCGGGGCCTCGCGCAGCACGGTGAACGCCCTGCGCAGCTCCGCCCCGGCCGCCGGATCGCCCGCGGCGCGGGCCCGCCAGAACTGCTCGACCAGCGGCTTCAGGTACGCCGACTCCTCCTGCTTCAGGCCCGAGGACGCGGTGTTCCCGGCCAGCGCGGCCACCGCCTCGCGGGTGCGGGGGTCGGGGCCCGCCAGCTCGCGCACCGCCGCCGCCCAGGACTCGCCGGCCCGGTAGCCCCGAGGGTTCCAGGCGAAGTCCGCCGCCGTGAAGAGCGGGATCCGGGACAGGGTGCCCTGCGGCATGGCGTTGGACAGCAGCGCGGCCGAGCCGCCCGCCACCACCGGTTCGCGTCCCGTGTACGGGCCGAGGAAGATCCGGCCCGGCTGCCAGTCGTTCACCGGGTAGTTGTCCATGGTGACCAGCGGGCGGCTCCCCAGCGCGGAGCGGACCGCGGACAACTCCCGGCCCGTGATGGTGCGGGGCACGACGCCCACCCCCGTCCAGGCGACCTCGACCCGGCGGTCCAGCGCCCCCGCCAGGGCCGTCCGGTAGGCGGTGGCGCCCTCCTGGTAGAACTCGGTGGGCAGCAACGACAGGGGCGCCGCCCCCGGATGGCGTGCGGCGAGGTGTTCCGCCAGCCCGCCCGCGACCTCCGCGTGCGCCCGCGCCGCCGCCGCGGGGCCCCTCCCGTACCGCTCGCGGTCCGCCGAGCAGCCCCACTCGGTGTAGCTGACGTCCTGGAACTGCACCTGGAACGCCCGGAAGCCGAGCTCCCACATGGCGTCCACCTTGCGGGCGAGCGCCGCCCGGTCGGCCGCCGAGGACAGGCACATCGACTGGCCGGGGGTGACCGCCCAGCCCAGGACGACCCGGTTGGCGCGGGCCCGCACGGCCAGCGCGCGGAACTCCTCCTGCTGCGCCTGCGGGTACTCCCGGCGCCAGTCCGTCGTCCGGTACGGGTCGTCGCCCGGGGCGAGCAGCAGCCGGTTCTGCTTGGTGCGGCCCATGAAGTCCAGCTGGGCCAGGCGCTGCTGCTGCGTCCAGGGCTGCCCGTAGAAGCCCTCCGTGATCCCGCGCACGGGGGCGATCGGCCAGTCGCGGACCAGTACCCCCGGCACCTTCTGCCCGCCCGCGCGCAGCAGTTGGCGCAGGGTCTGCGCCGCGTGGAACAGCCCCGCGTCGCCGACGCCCGCCAGGGCGACCGTGTCCCGCCCGCCGGACCGCCCCACGGCCAGCCGGTAGCCGCCGTCCGGCAGGTCGCCGACCCCGGCCGCGCCGAGCTCCCGCAGCGCCTCCTCCGCGTCCGCGCCCTGGAGCCGTACGACGGCGCCGTGTTCGGGCAGCGGCGCCCCGGGAGCCCGCTCGTGCACGGTGCGCACGCCCGCCGCGCGCAGGGCCTCCCGCACGACCTGGACCGCGTACGCGTCCGCGCCCGACGGGACCACCAGCACGGCCTCCGCGCCCAGCGGCACCTCGCGCGCCGGATCGGCGGCCATGGACTGCGGCCGGGGCCACACGGCGGGCCCCTCGGCCGGCGTGCGACGCGGCTCGGCGCCGGGATCGGACAGGGGTGCGGGGGCGGCCGCGAAGGCGGCCGCGGGAGCGGAGCCCGCGGCGGCCCCGGAGACAGCCCCTGAGGCGGCCCCGGCCCCGGCGCCGGGCTGCCGGTCCGGTGCGGACGGCGTCGTGAAGACCCCGGGCGGCGCGCTGGCGACGGCGCCGCCCAGCAGCGTCCCGATCACGGCCACCGCGGCCGCGGTGGCCCGCTTCCTGCCCCTGAGCTGCACAAGGCCTCCCCGCCCCGAGACGTCCCCCGCCCGTACGAACGAGGCCGACCCCACCACCCGTGCGGCCGAAGTGTCAATGCGCGCGGGTGATCTGACCGGGACACGCCGTGAATGCGAAGCCTTCGAATGGGTATGGCTGCGGTGTTCTCCGGCGATGCCCCCACCGTTGCGACGCCATCTGCACCACCCTTCTGACCCGTCCCCACGTACGAAGGAGTGCCCGTCGATGGACGACCTGGCCCGGCTCGCGGACCTGCACGGCATCGCCACCACCTACCAGCCGGCCGCGGAGGTCACCGTCGAGGTCCCGCGGTCCACCGCCGCCGCCGTGCTGGGGCTGCTGGGGGTGCGCACCGACACCCCCGAGGACGTACGGGAGGAGCTTGCGCGCGCCCGGGCCGACGCCGGGGCCCGGCTGTTGCCGCCCGTCCTGGTCGGATGGGCGGGGGAGCCGCCGCCGGCCGCGCTGGCCGCCCTGCCGCCCGGGACCCGTGTCCTGCTGGAACCGGAGGCCGAGGAGGGCGCGGCGTCCGCCGCGCCCCGCACCTGGGAGACCGGGCCGGCCGGGGCGCTGCCCGCGGGGCTGCCGCTGGGCGTCCACCGGATCACCGCCGCGCTGCCGGACGGCCGGTCGGCGGCCGCCACCCTGATCCTGGCCCCGGACCGGGCCCCGGCCGCCCCCGGGCGGGGCCACGGGCTCCTCGTCCAGCTCTACTCGCTGCTGTCCGCGCGCTCCTGGGGGATGGGCGACCTCGGCGACCTCGCCGCCCTGGCCCGCTGGGCCGCCGAGACCCACGGCGCCGACTTCGTCCAGGTCAACCCGCTGCACGCGGCCGTCCCCGGCACCCCGACCGACCCCTCCCCGTACCGGCCGTCCTCCCGCCGCTTCCCCGACCCGGTCCACCTGCGGATCGAGGACGTCCCCGAGTACGCGGACTGCCCCGACCGGGAAGCCCTCGCCGAACTCGCCGCCCGGGGGGCCGAGCTGAGCCGCGAGGTGCTGGAGAAGGGCGCGCTGATCGACCGGGACGCCGTCTGGGCGCTCAAGCGGCAGGCCCTGGAGCTGCTGTACGCCGTCCCGCGCACCCCGCAGCGCGCCGCCGCCTACGCCCGCTTCTGCGCCGAGCAGGGGCAGGCCCTGGACGAGCACGCCGCCTGGTGCGCCTCCGCGGCCGGGGAGACGCCCCACGAGCGCGGCGACTTCCACCGCTGGCTGGTGTGGCTGACGGACGCCCAGCTCACCGCCGTCCAGCGGGCCGCGAAGGACGCGGGCATGGCCGTGGGCATCGTGCACGACCTCGCGGTCGGGGTGCATCCCGACGGCTCCGACTCGCTCACCGGCCCCTTCCACGCCCGGCACGTCTCCGTGGGAGCCCCGCCGGACGCCTTCAACGCCCGCGGCCAGGACTGGGGCCTGCCGCCCTGGCGGCCCGACCGGCTGGCCGCGAGCGGCTACGCCCCCTTCCGGGCGCTGCTGCGGGGGGTGTTCCGGTACGCCGGCGCCCTGCGGATCGACCACGTGATGGGCCTGTTCCGGCTGTGGTGGATCCCGGAGGGCACGTCGGCCGCCGAGGGCACGTACGTCTCGTACGACGGCGAGGCGATGCTGGCCGTCCTGGTCCTGGAGGCCCACCGGGCCGGGGCGCTCGTCATCGGGGAGGACCTCGGGACGGTGGAGCCGGGGGTCCGTCAGGCCCTGGCCCGGCGCGGGGTGCTGGGCACCTCGGTGCTGTGGTTCGAACGGGACTGGGCGGGTGCGGGCGAGCCGCTGGACGCCGCGGCCTGGCGGGCCGACTGCCTGGCGACCGCCACCACCCACGACCTGCCGCCCACGGCCGCCAAGCTGGCCGGGGCCCACGTGGACCTGCGCGACCGGCTCGGCCTGCTCACCCGGCCGGTCGAGGACGAGCGGGCCGAGGACGCCGCCGACACCGCCGAATGGCTGGAGGTGCTGGACCGGCTGGGCCTGGAGACCAAGGGTGAGGAGGCCGCCGTGCGGGCCCTGTACGCCTTCCTGCTGCGCACGCCCGCCCGGCTGGTCGGCGTGTGGCTGCCGGACGCGGTGGGGGACCGGCGTCCGCAGAACCTGCCGGGGACCTGGGACCAGTACCCCAACTGGCGGCTGCCGGTCGCCGACGCGGCGGGACGCCCGCTGACCCTGGAGCGGCTGACGGCCTCGCCCCGGGCGAACGCCCTGTTGAGCGCGGTGCGCGAGGGCGGGGGAACCCGTACGGCACCCCCGGGCGCGCGGGCCGTTTAGGTGTTCGCTACGTTTGCACCGTGGACAAGAAGAACGCTCTGCGCGCCGGCGCCGTCACGGCCGGAACGACGCTGATGATGCTGCTGATGACGTCTCCCGCCCTCGCGCTCACCCGCGACGACGGCGACGACCCGGCTCCGGGCCTGAGCATCGCCGAGACGCTCGGCCTGTTCGTGGCCGCGCCGATCGTGCTGTTCCTGGTCATCACGGGTCTCGTGATGGTCGGCGACAAGTCGCACAAGCAGACGAAGCACAGCTGAACCGGCGCCGCTCCCTCGCGGGCGGCGCACTGAAAGACCTCCGGGGCGCCGGGGGTCCGCGGAACCGACGTGTGTCGGTGCGGAGCGGACCCCCGGCGCCCCGTCGTGCTCAGGCCACTGTGGCGAGCAGCTTGCGGAGCAGGCCGGTGAGCAGCTCGACCTCCTCGGGCTCCAGCCCGGTGAGGGCGGCGCGCTGCACCTCCAGTCCGGCGGAGACGGCCTCGTCGACGAGGGCGAGACCGCGGTCGGTGATCGTCACGTGGAGGCCGCGCCGGTCGTGGGGATCGGGGGTGCGGGAGAGCAGCCCGGCCTTCTCCAGCTTGTCCAGGCGTCCGGTCATGCCGCCCGTGGTGAGCATCAGCGTCGCCGACAGCTGGCGGGGCGAGAGCGTGTACGGGCTGCCGGACCGGCGCAGGGTGGCGACGACGTCGAACTCCCCGCGGGAGATGCCGTAGCGGAGGTAGGTCCGCTCCATCTCGTCCCCCATCGCCTTGGTGATCCGGTAGATCCGGCCGAACACGGCCATGGGAGCGGTGTCCAGATCGGGGCGCACCACGGCCCACTGGGCGGTGATCGCGTCGACGGCGTCCTTGCTTGCCTCGGTCATGGGCGCAGTATCGGACGTCCCCTCACTCGTTCGCAAGAAAGTTGCTTGACGGCAAGTAGCTTAGCGGTAAGCTACTCTCAAGTGACCTATTGGGGGCGGCGATGACGACAGTCAGGGCGACCGGTGCGCGGCGGGCGGCGGCGGAGCGCGCCCCGCTCACGGGCGTGGGGACCGGCTCGATCGCACCGGCTCCCCCGTGAGCCGGTGCGCGCCGCCGTCGCCTCGCCCCGCCCCGTCCTCCTGTCGCCCTCACCCGTCCGGGGAGCAACCATGAAGCGCTTCGCGACCGTCGCCCTGACCGCCCTCGCCCCCGTCTCCTGGGGATCGACCTACATCGTCGCCACCGAGCTGCTGCCGCCCGACCGGCCCCTGTTCACCGGGGTGATGCGGGCCCTGCCCGCCGGCCTGCTGCTGACCGCCCTCGCCAGGACCCTGCCCCGCGGGGCCTGGTGGTGGAAGTCCGCCGTCCTCGGCACGCTCAACATCGGCGCCTTCTTCCCCCTGCTGTTCCTCTCCGCCTACCGGCTGCCCGGCGGGGTCGCGGCCGTACTCGGGGCCGCCGGCCCGCTGTTCGTCGTCGGCCTCGCCGCCCTCCTCCTCGGGGAGCGGGCGAGCCTGCGCACCGTGCTCGCCGCCGTCACCGCCGCCTTCGGCGTCGGCATGGTGGTCCTCACCGCCGAGGCCCGGCTCGACCTGGTCGGCGTCGTTGCCGGCGTCGTCTCCTCCGCCTCGATGGGCGCCGGCACCGTCATGACCAAGCGCTGGGGCCGGCCCGACGGCGTGGGCCCGCTGGCCGTGACCGGCTGGCAGCTCACCGCCGGCGGGCTCGTCATCCTCCCGGTCGCCGCCCTCGTCGAGGGGGCCCCGCCCGTCCTCGACGGCGGCGCGCTCCTCGGCTACGGCTACATGATGCTGATCAACACCGGCATCGCGTACTGGCTCTGGTTCCGCGGCATCGGCCGCCTCACCGCCACCTCGGTCACCCTGCTCGGCCCGCTCTCCCCGCTCACCGCCGCCGTCATCGGCTGGGCGGCCCTCGGGCAGGCGCTGGCGCCCGTACAGCTCGCGGGCATGGCCATCGCCTTCGGCGCCACCGTCGCCGGGCAACTGGCCGCCGCCCGCTCGGCCCGGGCCGCTGGAACGTTCACTTCCCCTGAAAGGAACGATCAGAACATTTCGATGGACCTGACCGATCCTCCGGTGCGACGGTAGTCCTCCGCCCGACGACAACCCACCCCGAGGGGACACGCCCAGTGGCCGTCATGGACCGCGCCCGTACCGCTGCGCAGGCACAGCAGCACCGCACCACGGGCAGGAGGGGAGCCGCAGCCGGGCTCGGCGCCGGCGTCCTCCTCGCCCTGCTCGCGACGGTCGTCTGGTCCGGCAGCTTCGTCGCCACCCGGGGGATGGCCGGGACCGTCCCGCCCGTCCAGGCCGTCTTCTGGCGCTGGATCATCGCGCTGGCCGCCGTCGCCCCGTTCGCCGGCCGCCAGGCGTGGCGGCAGCGGGCCCTGATCCGCGGGCACCTCGGCTACGTCGCGCTCGCCACGCTGTTCGGCGTCACCCTCTACAACACCCTCGTGCACCAGGCCGGACTCACCACCTCCGCCTCCAACATGGGCATGATCATGGCCGCCTCGCCCGTGATCATGGCGCTCTACGCCCGGCTCGGCGGCGAACGGCTCGGCGCCCGCCGCACCGTCGGGATGCTGCTGGCCGCCCTCGGCGTGCTGCTCCTGGTCGGGGACGGCTCCCTCGGATTCGACTTCGGCGCCGGCGACCTGTGGATGTTCGGCGCCGCCCTCTCCTTCGCCACGTACAGCGCCCTGCTCAAACGCAAGCCCGCCGAACTGGGCGGCCCGGCCTTCCTGGTCGCCACCTTCGTACTCGGCGCGCTGATGCTGGCCCCCGCCTACGCCGTCTCCCTCGCGGTCCAGGGCGGCTTCGCCCTCACCCCCGGATCGGTCGGCCCGCTGCTGTACGTCGGCGTGTTCTCCTCGGCCGTCGCCTTCTTCGCCTGGAACAAGGCGGTCTCGGTCATCGGCGCCGCCCGCGCCGGAGTCGTGTACTACCTCCAGCCGGTGTGCGTGGCGGGCTTCGGCCTGCTGCTGCTGGGCGAGCGGACCGGACCGGCGCAGCTCCTGTGCATGGCGCTGATCCTCGGCGGCGTGGGGCTGGGCGCCCGGCGGTAGGTTCGCTCCCATGACCGAGTGGGACATCAAGAAGCTGCGGATCCTGCGCACCCTGGCCGACCGGGGGACCGTGACCGCGACGGCCGAGGCGCTGCACATGACGCCCTCGGCCGTCTCGCAGCAGCTCACGAACCTCGCGCGGCAGTTGGGCGTGGCCCTGCTGGAGGCCCAGGGCCGCCGGGTCCGGCTCACGGACGCGGCGCACCTCGTACTGCGGCACACGGAGGCGGTCTTCGCCCAGTTGGAGCGGGCCGACGCGGAGCTGGCCGGATACCTCGCCGGGGACACCGGCGAGGTGCGGATCGGCGCCTTCTCCACCGCCGTCCCGGCCCTGGTGGTCCCCGCGGTGGCGGCGCTGCGCGCGAGCCGCCCGGGCGTGGAGGTCCGCGTCCGCGAGACCGAGGCCGCCGAGTCCTACGAGCTGCTGTCCGCCGGGGTGGTGGACCTGGCGCTGTCGCTGGCGGCGCACGCGCCGACCGCGCGCGACGGCCGCTTCACCCGGCTGGCCCTCCTGGAGGACCCGCTGGACGTGGCGCTGCCGCCGGGCCATCCGCTGGCGGCCGCGGCGGACCTGCGGCTGGCGGACCTGTCCGGAGACCCTTGGATCTACGGCGGCAGCGGTCCCTGGTCCGAGATCACCCGCAGTGCCTGCGAGGCGGCGGGCTTCGTACCGGAACAGGCGCACTCGGCCTCCGGCTGGACCGCGATCCTGGCGATGGTCGGGGCGGGCATGGGCGTGGCCCTGGTTCCCCGGATGGTGTCGCGCCGGGCGTCGGGGCCCGTGGTGCGGGTGCTGTCCTACGAGCGGCCGACCCGGCACGTGATCGCCGCCGTCCGCCGGGGCGCCGAGGCGGGGCCGGCGGTCTCCGGTGTCCTGGACGCCCTGCGCGTGGCGGCGGCCGCCCGGCCGTAGGCCGTCTCCCGGGACCGCTGCCGCCCCTGAGCTGCGGCACCGGACGCCGCGGGCCCGGCACGATCCGAAGAGGGACAGCCCGGACCGCGAGCCCCCTCGGCAGCCCGCCGCGGGGGCTCGCGGCCCCCGCAGCGGCGCCGCGGGTCAGCGGGCGGCCACCGGCGGGCGGGAGGAATCCGGCCCGCCGGCGGGGGTGTCAGGCCCCGGGGGCGGCGGCAGCGGCGGCGGCGTCGGCGGCCTGCGCGCGCAGCGCCCGCTCGACGCCCGCACGCGACTCCGACACCAGGCGGCGCAGGGCCGCGTTCGGCTCGGCCGAGGCCAGCCAGGCGTCCGTCGCGTCCAGGGTCTCCTGCGAGACCTGGAGCGAGGGGTAGAGCCCCACCGCGATCTGCTGGGCGATCTCGTGGCTGCGGGTCTCCCAGACCTCCTTGACCGCCGCGAAGTACTTCGCGGTGTACGGGGCCAGCAGCTCGCGCTGGTCGGTCTGGACGAAGCCGCCGATCACCGCCTCCTGCACCGCGTTCGGCAGGTCGCCGGACTCCACCACGGAGGCCCACGCACCGGCCTTGGCCTCCGCCGTCGGGCGCGCGGCCCGCGCGGTCGCCGCGTGGCGCTCACCGGCCGACGTCGCGTCCCGCTCCAGCTCCGCCGCGATGGCGGGCTCGCCGGCGACACCCGTGGCGACCAGGCGCTCCAGGAACGCCCACCGCAGCTCGGTGTCGACGGCCAGGCCCTCGATCTCGGCGGCCCCGTCCAGCAGCGCCGACAGGTAGGTCAGCTGCCCCTCGGTACGGGCCGTGGCCGCGAAGGCGCGCGCCCACGCCAGCTGGTGGTCGCTGCCCGGCTCGGCGGCCCGCAGGTGCTCCAGCGCGGCCTCCGTCCAGGCGGCCAGGCCCTCCTCGCGCCACGCCGGGTCGGCGTACAGGTCGACCGCCAGCTTGACCTGGCGGTGCAGCGACTGGACGACGCCGATGTCCGACTCCTTGCCGATGCCCGACAGGACCAGCGCGAGGTAGTCACGGGCGGCGAGCTCGCCGTCGCGGGTCATGTCCCAGGCCGACGCCCAGCACAGGGCGCGCGGCAGGGACTCGGTGAAGTCGCCGAGGTGCGCGGTGACGTTGGCGAGGGACACCTCGTCCAGCCGGACCTTCGCGTACGACAGGTCGTCGTCGTTGAGCAGCACCACCGTGGGTCGGGCGCGGCCCACCAGCTGCGGCACCTCCGTCAGCGCGCCGTCGATGTCCAGCTCGACCCGGTCGGTGCGCACCAGGCGCCCGTCGCGGAGCTCGTACAGGCCGATCGCGATCCGGTGCGGGCGCAGGACGGGCTCGCCCTTGGCGCCCGCGGGCAGCGCCGGGGCCTCCTGGCGCACCGCGAAGGCGGTGATGACGCCCTGGGTGTCCGTCTCGATCTCCGGCCGCAGGACGTTGATGCCGGCCGTCTCCAGCCATGCCTTCGACCAGGCGGTCAGGTCGCGGCCCGAGGTCTCCTCCAGGAAGCCCAGCAGGTCGGACAGGCGGGTGTTGCCGAAGGCGTGCGCCTTGAAGTACCCCTGGACGCCCTTGAAGAAGGCGTCCATGCCGACGTAGGCCACGAGCTGCTTGAGCACCGAGGCGCCCTTGGCGTACGTGATGCCGTCGAAGTTGACCAGGACGTCGTCCAGGTCGCGGATGTCCGCCATGATCGGGTGCGTGGACGGCAGCTGGTCCTGCCGGTACGCCCAGGTCTTCATGGAGTTGGCGAAGGTGGTCCACGCGTGCGGCCACTTCGAGCCCTCGGCGTAGGCCTGGCAGGCGATCGAGGTGTACGTCGCGAACGACTCGTTCAGCCAGAGGTCGTTCCACCACTCCATGGTGACGAGGTCGCCGAACCACATGTGGGCGAGCTCGTGCAGGATCGTCTCCGCGCGCACCTCGTACGCCGCGTCCGTCACCTTCGAGCGGAAGACGTACTGGTCGCGGATGGTGACCGCGCCCGCGTTCTCCATGGCGCCCGCGTTGAACTCCGGGACGAAGAGCTGGTCGTACTTGGCGAAGGGGTAGTCGTAGGCGAACTTCTCCTGGAACCAGTCGAAGCCCTGCCGGGTCACGTCGAAGATCGCGTCGGCGTCCAGGAACTCGGCGAGCGAGGGCCGGCAGTAGATGCCGAGCGGCACGGACTGCCCGTCCTTGCCCTCGTACGAGCTGTGCACCGCGTGGTACGGGCCCGCGATCAGCGCGGTGATGTACGAGGAGATGCGCGGGGTCGGCTCGAAGGCCCACACCCGGTCGTCCGGCCCCGTCCCTGCGGACGTGTCGCGCGGGGAGTTCGAGACGACCGTCCAGCCCTCGGGGGCCGTCACGGTGAACCGGAACGTCGCCTTCAGGTCGGGCTGCTCGAAGCTGGCGAAGACCCGGCGCGCGTCCGGCACCTCGAACTGGGTGTACAGATAGGCCTGCTGGTCCACGGGGTCGACGAAGCGGTGCAGGCCCTCACCGGTGTTGGTGTACGCGCAGTCCGCGACGACGCGGAGCTCGTTGGCACCGGCCGCCAGGTGGTTCAGGGCGATCCGCGAGTCCCGGAAGACGGCGGCCACATCGAGCGCCTTGCCGTTGAGCACGGCCTCGTGCACGGCCGGGGCCACCAGGTCGATGAACGTCTCGGCGCCGGCCTCGGCGGCCTCGAAGCGCACGGTGGTCACGGACCGGAAGGTGCCGCCCTCCTGCGCACCGCTGAGATCGAGTTCGACCTCGTACGAGTCGACGGTGAGCAGCTGTGCCCGCCGCTGGGCTTCTTCACGGGTGAGGTTCGTGCCAGGCACGCGGTCATCTCCTTTGATGGTGACGTTGCCCGGCCATCCTTCCACGCGGGCCGTGTCCCCGCGCCGGAGTAATCCACGGGCGAACGCGAGGGGGCGGGCGCCCTCCGGCGCCCGCCCCCTCCGTGTCCGCCGCAGCGGGATCAGCCGCGCAGCTCCTCGGCCACCAGCTCCGCGATCTGCACCGCGTTCAGCGCCGCGCCCTTGCGCAGGTTGTCGTTCGAGAGGAACAGCGCGAGGCCGTTCTCCGCCGTCTCGTCCAGCCGGATGCGGCCCACGTACGAGGCGTCCTTGCCGGCCGCCTGGAGCGGGGTCGGGATCTCCGAGAGCTCGACGCCCGGGGCGTCCTTGAGCAGCTCGTAGGCGCGCTCGACGCTCAGCGGGCGCTCGAAGCGGACGTTGACCTGGAGCGAGTGGCCGGAGAAGACCGGCACGCGCACGCACGTGCCGGAGACCTTGAGCTCCGGGATCTCCAGGATCTTGCGGGACTCGTTGCGGAGCTTCTGCTCCTCGTCGGTCTCGAAGGAGCCGTCGTCGACGATCGAGCCCGCGAGCGGGAGCACGTTGAAGGCGATCGGGCGCTTGTAGACGCCCGGCTCGGGGAAGACCACGGCCTCGCCGTCGTGCACCAGCGCGGTGGCCTCGCCCGCGACGGCCTTGACCTGGCCGTCGAGCTCGGCGACGCCCGCCACGCCCGAACCGGACACGGCCTGGTAGGTCGTGGCGATCAGCGCGGTCAGGACGGCCTCGTCGTGCAGCGGGCGCAGCACCGGCATCGCGGCCATGGTGGTGCAGTTCGGGTTCGCGATGATGCCCTTGGGGCGGTTCCTGATCGCGTGCGGGTTGACCTCGGAGACGACGAGGGGGACGTCGGGGTCCCTGCGCCAGGCCGAGGAGTTGTCGATCACGACGGCGCCCTGCGCGGCGACCTTCTCGGCGAGGGCCTTGGAGGTGGCGCCGCCCGCGGAGAACAGCACGATGTCCAGGCCGGAGTAGTCGGCCGTCGAGGCGTCCTCGACGGCGATCTCCCGGCCCTCCCACGGGAGGGTCGAGCCCGCGGAGCGGGCCGACGCGAACAGCCGCAGCTCGTCCACCGGGAACTTCCGCTCGGCGAGGATGGCGCGCATGACCGCGCCGACCTGTCCGGTGGCTCCGACGATTCCGACCCTCACGGTGACTCCTCTGGTTGCGTACGGCGCGGGCGCGTGTGGAGCCATCATGCGTTCGACCCCACGAGCCTTGTCCAATCCATTGTCCGAGGAACGGACGGTGTCCGGAATGTGAACCATTCTGGCGCGTCCGCGGCGGGCGTGCCGCGGGCCGCCCGGGGGAAACAGGAGGGGACGGCGCTCTGACGAGCACCGCCCCCTCCGCCGCCCTCGGCGGCCCGGGTTCCTACCGGGTTCCTACCTGGTTCCTACCGGGTTACGGGAGGACCTTCTCGATCTGCACGCTGCCGGTGCCGGCGGCGGTGCCGCGGGCGTTGAGCAGCTGGACCTGGCCGAAGAACTGGCGGCCCTCGGGGGCCGCGCTGTTGACCAGGACGTTCGCCGAGACCTGCGCGGTGGCGCCGTTGGCGAGGTTGACCGCGGCGGCCTCGTCGACCTGGACGGAGCCCAGAGCGGCCGAGAAGTAGACGTCGCGGTAGTCGTACGTGGTGGAGCCGGACGGGACCGCGTAGCCCAGCACCTCGACGGTGTAGGTGCCCGCGGCCGGGTTGGCCAGGCTCACGGCCTCCTCGGAGTCGCCGTCGGCGGAGCTGCCGACCTTGACGCCGTCCTTGTACACGTCCAGGTCGAGGTCGGCGCCCGTGTCGGACGTCTTGCCGATGGCGATGTCGAGGCGGGAGACGCCCTCGCCGATCGTGACCTCGGTGGTGTGGGTCTCACCGGTGGCGATGGTCGGCTTGGCGACCTTCGCGGAGCCGAGCGGGCCGCCCTTGAGCTTGCCGCCGGAGATGGCCGCGGCGTCGTTCTTGACGGTCCACTGGACCGGCGCCGGGGTGCCCTGCTTGACCTCGGGCAGGACCTTGACCGCGGGGTCGAAGGCCGCGCCGAGCACGGAGACGTCGAGCTTGTACGGGTTGTCCAGCAGCGGCGACGTACGGCGCGACTCGACCTCGATCTCCCAGACGCCCGGCTGCGGGTCCGCGTAGGAGCGCAGGTCGGGGCGGCAGGTGTTCGCCGGGTTGTCGTAGTTCGGGTAGCACTGCGTGGTCGCGCTGTCCTCGACGCCCAGACCGTACGGGTGGATCGAGATGAAGCGCGTCTGGCTGCCCGGCTGCAGGCCGCCGAGGGCGACCTCCAGGGTCTTGGCGCCCTGCGGGACGGTGACGAAGTAGGACTTGTGGCTGTTGCGCTGCACGGAGGAGGTGTCCGACAGCGTGAACGACGGCTTGGCCAGCGGGGCCGCGGCGACGACCGTCGCGAGGACCTGCTTGTCGATGCCCTCGGTGGTCGCGTCGTCCAGCTGCAGGATGCCGCTGTGCACACCGGCCGACGTGGCCTTGGCCTCGACCTTGATGGTGACGGGCTTGTTCAGCGGCAGGGTGACGTAGTCGTAGCCGCCGATGACCTTGAAGGTCCCGTCGTTGGTGCGCCAGCTCAGGTCGTGCCGGGTGCCGTACTTGACGCCCGTGGTGCGGGTGACGACGACGTTGTAGACCTTCTTCTGGCCGACCTTGAGGCCGCCCTCGCGGTCGTAGAGGCCGGTGCCGAAGCCCGGGGTCTTCAGGAACTGGTCGATCGCGGTGTCGACCGGCGCCTTGACGGAGAACTGGTTGGCCTTGGCGCCGCGCTGGATGGACTCCCACGCGCCGACGACGTCGATCAGACCGGAGCCCTGGGCGTGCGCCGGGACGTCGGCGATCTTCTTCGCGGTGCTGGTGAGGGCCACGCGCAGACCCGCCGGGTCCAGCGCGATCTTCTGCTGCTTCGCGGCCGAGATCAGCAGGGCGCCGGCGCCCGCCGCCTGCGGCGAGGACATCGAGGTGCCCTGGAGCATCGCGTAGCCGGGCGGCAGGGCGTAGCCCGCCTCCTTGACCGGCGAGCCCGGAATCCAGGTCTGTGCGGTGTTGATCGCGGCGCCGGGGGCGGTGATGGTCGGCGTGAAGCCGCCGTCCTCACGCGGGCCGCGCGAGGAGAAGTTGAACATGTTGTACTTCTTGGCCACGCCCGAGCCGTAGTTGGCGGCCCACGTCTCCTTGGAGACCGCCGCGCCCACGGAGATGACCTTGTCCGCCAGGGCGGGGTCACCGATCGTGTTGACGCCGGGGCCCTCGTTGCCCGCCGAGATGACGAGCTGGACGCCGTACTTGTCGATCAGGTTGGAGTAGAGCTCCGAGCGGGCGTTGTTGCCGTCGTTGAGCGCCGGCAGGCCGCCGATGGACATGTTGACGATGTCCACGCCGCGGTTGACGACGAGGTCGATCATGCCCTCGGTCAGCGCGATGTTGGTGCAGCCGCCGGTCCAGGTGCAGGCGCGCGAGGAGACGAGCTTGGCGCCGGGGGCGGCGCCGTTCATCTTGCCGCCGAAGAGGCTGTGGGCGGCGGTGATGCCGGCGACGTGCGTGCCGTGCGTGCCCTCGATGATGCCGATGTTGACGAAGTCGGCCTTCTTGCCGACCCAGTCCCCGCCCAGCGGGTCCATCGGGACGTCCTTGCGGATCTCGATCACGAACGGGATGCGCTCGACGACGGGGGTCGCCGGGTTGTCCGTGCCGAAGTAGCCGACCTGGTAGCCGTCCTTGTACGGCTTCATCGGCTCGTTGTTCGTGAAGTCGAGGTCCTGGTCGGTGTCGACGCGCACGGTGCCGGTCGCCGGGTCGTACAGCATGCCGAACCGGTCGGTGGTGTCGCCGTCGCGGTTGACGTCACCGGCCATGTCGCCGTTCGCGGTGATCGACTCGGTGAAGCGGCTCCACTGGAACGAGCCCTCGGGCGCCTTCCACGTCGAACCGCCCGCGGCGAACGAGGCGCCGGCGACCGGGGTGATCTGCGCCCGCCAGGTGCCGTCGTTGTCCGTGATCGGGTCGGTCGCCGTGACCCAGTCGACGATCTTGCGCTCGCCGGTCGTGGTCGTCTGCAGCGCGGGGTGGCCGAGGTCGACGCCCGAGTCCATGATGCCGATGGTCACACCGCGGCCGTCGGCCTGCGGGTTCTTCGCGACGAAGTCGACCGCGCCGGTCTCGAAGGACGGGTTGTACGGGTTCTTCGCCGGGGTGTTGGCGTCCGGCGCGGGGTAGGCCTCGGCCGCGGTCTTCTTGGCCGTGCCGCTCGCGCGGTCCGCGTCCGGGCGCGGGTCCGGCAGCTGGATCTCGTGGCGCAGGTCGATCCCGTGCACCGAGTTCAGCTTGACGGCCGCCTTGAGCGCGGCGTCCGCCTTCCCGGTGGGAAGCGTGGCGCGCACGTAGCCGAGGTCGTCGTACGTGCGGCCCACGGAGGCACCCTCGACGGCGCCGAGCTGCTCGGCGACCTGCTTGGTCTGGCCGGGCGCGGTGGCGACCATGACGGTGACGGTCTTGTCACCCTTGGCCTTGGCCTCCTGCAGCAGCTCGGCATCGGCGGAGCCGAGCTTCTGGTCGGCGGACTTCACGGCCGCCGTGGCTCCCGGGGTGTCCGTGCCGGTGGCTGCGAAAACGGGCGCGGAGCCGGTGGCCGCGAGGGCGGCAACCAGGCCGGCCGCGGCCGCGACGCGCACGGCGCGTCTGGCCCCGGGTATGGAGCTGGGGGATTCGAGGGTCATCTGCATCCCTGGTCAGTGGAAGAAATGGTCCGGAATTCGGTGCCGGATGACCGGTCAGCTTTGCGCAAGAGCAAGGTCTTTGGGGAGAGTTGTCATCGACTGAGACCTGCCATGGCGGACTCTCGCCAGTGCAGAGCATGCGCCAGCACGGCCGTACCGGGACAGACCGGGACGGACGAGAGGGCGGGGGAGTGGATTTGTCGACTCTCTGACGGCGGGTCAAGGGTGACGTGAGACGCGGCGTCAGATCAGGTGTGACAACTTTCGTGCTTTCAGCGCTCGCGCGTGCGCGCGTAGTGCCGGGAGGCCTTCGCCCGGTTTCCGCAGGTGGACATCGAGCACCAGCGCCGGGTGCCGTTGCGCGAGGTGTCGTGGAAGTGCAGCACGCAACTCCCTGAGGCGCACCCGCGGATCCGGTCGGGCGCGGAGTCCAGCAGTTCCAGGTAGTTCCGGGCGGCCGTCCAGGCCGGACCCCAGGTCGGGTCGTCGAACTCGGTGCGCTCGGCCGGGCCCCGGTCGGTCAGCGTGGGCCGGATCCGGCCGTGCTCCAGCACCGCGTCGACCAGGGCGCGCGCGCTCCGGTCGGCCGGGTCGGCCACCGCGCGGGCCAAGGCCTCGCGGGCGGTGAGCAGGTGGACGAGGGTCGGGGCGTCCGCGCGGAAGCGGTCGGCCAGGCCGGTGGTCTCCAGCCAGACGGCGAGCCCTTCGACCCGGGACAGGCCGGCGGCTCCCGCGAAGAGGTCGAGCGGTCCGCCGTCGGCGACCCAGCGGGTGTTCAGCAGGTCGAGGGCGACCGGCTCCCCGGTCAGGGGTCGTGGGTCCGCCGCCGCCATGTCTCCACACCTTCCCGCCGCCCCGCCGCTAACCCCTCAAGAATACGTGACCGGTTGACACCTCCGCCCCTAACTCCTAATCTCAGATTAGAAGGTTAGATGAATCCTCTGGGGAAGGTACTTCCATGACGAGCGTCATCAGCGGGCTCCGCACCGGCCACGTGGGGCTGAACGTCACCGATCTCGACCGGTCGCTCGCCTTCTACCGGGACGCCCTCGGCTTCCCGGTGCTGGGCGAGGGCAAGGAGGAGGGGCGCCGCTTCGCCTTCCTCGGCCAGGGCGGCGAGCTGGCCCTCACCCTGTGGCAGCAGGCCGACGGCGCCTTCGCCCCGGCCTCGGCCGGGCTGCACCACCTGGCCTTCTCGGCCGGCACCGTCGAGGAGGTGCGGGAGTACGAGGAGCGGCTGCGGTCGCTGGGCGTGGACTTCGCCTACGAGGGCGTCGTCTCCCACGGCGAGGGCGCGGCCTCCGGCGGCATCTTCTTCCACGACCCCGACGGCACCCGCCTGGAAATCTCCGTACCCGTCGGCGCCGAAGGCGCGCCCGCCCCGATCGCCGGGGCTCCGACCTGCGGATTCTTCTAATGGGCCGCGGCGTCTACCACTGGGGCTCGCTGGCCGTGCAGGAACGGGTCGGCGTACGGGACGCGGCCGAGCACGTCGGCCGCTCGATCGGCACCGGCATCCGGGACGTCGCCGCGGCGTTCCTCGGCCTCCAGCCCCACCTGGTCGTCGGCGCCGCCGACGGTGCGGGGCGGGTGTGGGCCTCGCTGCTCACGGGGGCGCCCGGTTTCGTACGGGCCACCGGGCCGGACCGGATCGCGGTCGCCGGCGGACTACCGCAGGGCGACCCGCTCGCGGAGGCGCTGGCCACCGCCGGAACCAGGGTCGGCACCATCGCGCTCGATCCCCGCACCCGGCGCCGGATGCGGCTGAACGGAACGGTCGAGGTGACCGGACGCGGGTTCGCCGTCCACGCCGAACGGGTCTTCTCCAACTGCCCGAAGTACCTGCAGAAGCGGCAGCCGCTGGACCGCGCTGCCGAGGGAGCCGGTGTCGTGTGGCGCGGGGACGTGCTCACCCCGGACCAGGAGCGGGCCGTCCGCGCCGCGGACACCTTCTTCGTCGCCACCACGGCGGAGGCGGACGGGGCGGACGGGGCGGACGGGGCGGGCGGGGTGGACGCCAGCCACCGGGGCGGGCTGCCGGGCTTCGTGGAGGTGTCCTCGCCGGGGGAGCTGACCTGGCCGGACTACGCGGGCAATGCCATGTTCCTCACCCTGGGGAACCTGGCGGCCGATCCGCGGGCCGGGCTGCTCTTCCCGGACTGGGAGAGCGGGGCGCTGCTCCAGCTCAGCGGCCGGGCGGAGACCGAGTTCGGGGCCGGCGGGGAGCGGCGGGTCCGCTTCCGTGTCGAGTCGGTGGTGGAGAGCCTGCATCCGGGGCGGCTGAGGTGGAGCGTCCCGGAGTACTCGCCTCACCTCGGGAGCACCACCACGTAGGCGGCCGGCTCGCGGTCGCCGGCCGCCGTCAGGGCGGTCCGCAGGACCGCGGCCTGCTGCTCGGGCCAGTCGCGGAGCTTGCGCGGGGTGACGTGCAGGACGGTGATCCCGAGCCGCTCAAGGGTCTCCCGCTTGCGGACGCACTCCGACCACTGCTCGTCCTCGCCCTGGCGCGGGGCGCGGGTGTCGATCTCCAGGGCCACGGCCTGCTCGGGCCAGAAGGCGTCCACCCCGCCCAGGTGCGGTCCGTCCGGCAGTCGCAGGTCCACGTTCCAGACCGGCTCGGGGAGGTCGAAGCCGTGTACGAGCCGGTACAGCCGGTCCTCGGCGATCGCGCGCCCCTCGGCCAGGAGCGACTCGACGGCGCCGACCACGTGCGGGCGGTCCAGCAGCCGGGCCACCGTCAGCTCCCTTACGACGGCGGCCGGTTCGCAGTGCCCGTCGCGGACAGCCTCGCTGAGCACGCGGCGCACGGCGGCGGCGTCCGAGAGCTGGGCGACGGCGTCCGCCACGGCCCGCGCCACGGGGGCCACCGGGAGCCCGGTCACCTCCTGCGGGCGGGGCGTGGTGTGTGCGCGCACGATCCGCACGTCCCCGGTGGACCGCAGCCGGCGGGTGCCCGGGACGAGCACGTCGACGTGGGAGAGGGCGAGCAGCGCGGGTACGGAGGCGAAGCGGTACAGGGCCAGCGCCGCCAGGCCGGTGATCATGGACTCGCCGTTGCCGCGCCGCTCGGCGTACAGCAGCGCGGCGTGCAGCCGCTCCTCGCTGGTCGCGGGTCCGGAGTGGAGCAGGAACACGCCGGGCAGGACCTGCTGCCAGGGCCGCTCGGCGGCGTCGGCGGCGGAGACGCCGTGCTCGCGCAACTGGGCGAGGGTCAGCACGCGGGGGCGGCTGCCGGTGAGGTGGGCGAGGGGGAGGGGCGCGTCGTGGTTCATGACGCGGTGATTCCCTCAGGCCATGGCCTTGCTAACCCCTGTTACACGCTCGTCGACAAACCGGGACAAGCCAGGGCTAAAGTACGGGCGTTCGACTGCCGATGAGGGGTACTCGTCTCCGGCTGGCCGCCGGGGCCCGGGAGAGCCGCCGGGGGGCCGAGGGGTCGGCCCCCCGGCCCCTCGCCCCCCCGGCCTCCCGCCCCCGGCTAACCGCCGCGGGACCGGCCCGGCGTCAGGCGCCTGCGGCCGCGTCGCACCGCTGGGCGCGCAGGGCGCGGGCCAGGTCGTCCCGGGACTCCAGGACCAGCCGCCGCAGCGCCGGCGGAGCCGACGGGTGGGCCGCCAGCCAGGCGTCGGTGGCTTCCACCGTCGCCTGAGAGTCCTGGAGCGAGGGGTACAGGCCCCGCACCACGTGCATCGCGATCTGGATCGAGCGCTGCTCCCACACCCGTTCGAGCACCTCGAAGTACGGCCCGGTGAAGCCGGCCAGCAGCTCCCGCTGCGAGGGCTGCTGCATGCCGGCGATCGTCGCCTCCACCAGGGCGTTCGACAGGGCGTCCGACTCGACGACCGCCGCCCACGCCTGGTCCTTCACGGCGGCCGACGGCCGCGCCGCCAGGCACCGCACCTGGTGCCGCTTGCCCGACGCCGTGTCGTCGCGCCCCAGTTCGGCCGTCAGCACGCCCTCGTCCACCGCCCCGTGCGCGGCCAGCGGCAGCAGGAAGTCCCAGCGCAGCTCCTGGTCCACCTCCAGCCCGTCGATGCGCGCCGACCCCTCCAGCAGCCCCAGCAGCAGCTGGAAGTCGCCCTGGGTCGCCGCGCCCGCCGCGAAGAAGCGGGCCCACGTCAGCTGGTGCTCCGAACCGGGCGCGGCCAGCCGCAGCTCGTGCAGCGCACCCGCCGCGAGGTCCCGCCCGCCCTGCTCGCGCCAGTCGGGCGCCGCGTAGTGGCCGACCGCGGTCAGGGCCTGTGCGTGCAGCATCTGGAGCACGCCGACGTCCGTCTCCCGGCCCGCGTGCGCCAGCACCAGCGACACGAAGTCCCGCGCCGGCATCAGGCCGTCACGCGTCAGGTTCCACATCGCCGACCAGCACAGGGCACGGGCGAGGGGGTCCGTCAGGCCGCCCAGGTGGGCCCGCAGCGTGGCCAGCGAGCCCTCGTCGAAGCGGACCTTGCAGTAGGTGAGGTCCTCGTCGTTGACCAGGATCAGGTCGGGCCGCTCGCGTCCGGTCAGCTCGGCCACCACGGTCCGTGCGCCCGCCACGTCCACCCCGGCGCGCGCGTACCGCACGAGGCCGCCGTCCGGCTCCAGCCGGTAGAGGCCGACCGCGACCCGGTGCGGCCGCAGCTCCTCGCCCTCCTGGACCACGGCGAGCTCGGTCACCCGGCCGCCCGCGTCGTAGGTCACCACCGGGGTCAGCACGTTCACGCCCGCGGTCTGCAGCCAGGCCCGCGACCACTCGGCCATGTCCCGCCCGGACACCTCCGCCAGGACCGACAGCAGGTCGTCCAGGGTGGTGTTGCCGTAGGCATGGGCCTTGAAGTAGCGCCGCGCGCCCTCGACGAACGCCTCCCGGCCCACGTAGGCGACGAGCTGCTTGAGCACCGCCGCGCCCTTGGCGTAGGTGATCCCGTCGAAGTTCAGCTTCGCGTCCTCCAGGTCGCGGATGTCGGCCGTGACCGGGTGCGTGGACGGCAGCTGGTCGGCCCGGTAGGCCCACGCCTTGCGGCTGTTGGCGAAGGTCACCCACGCCTGGTCGAAGCGGGTCGCCTCGACCAGCCCGAAGGAGCCCATGAAGTCCGCGAAGGACTCCTTCAGCCACAGGTCGTCCCACCACTTCATGGTGACCAGGTCGCCGAACCACATGTGCGCCATCTCGTGCAGGATGACGTTCGCGCGCCGCTCGTAGGAGGCCTGCGTGACCTTCCCGCGGAAGATGTACTCCTCCCGGAAGGTCACCATCCCCGGGTTCTCCATCGCACCCAGGTTGTACTCCGGCACGAAGGCCTGGTCGTACTTGCCGAAGGGGTACGGGTAGTCGAACAGCTCGTGGAAGAGGTCGAATCCCTGCTTGGTGACGAGGAAGACGTCGTCGGCGTCGAAGTGCTTCGCCAGCCCCTTGCGGCACATCGCGCCGAGCGGGATCGTCAGGTCGCCGCGGGTGTAGGAGTCGGTCACGTAGTGGTAGGGCCCCGCCACCACGCAGGTGATGTACGTGGAGATCGGCCGGGTCTCGGCGAACCGCCAGACCCCGGCCTCCCGGGACTCCTCGGCCCCGTTGCTCCACACCTGCCAGTCCTCGGGAGCGGTCACCTCGAAGCGGTACGGCGCCTTCAGGTCCGGCTGCTCGAAGTTCGCGTACACCCGCCGGGCGTCCGCCGGCTCGTACTGCGTGTAGAGGTAGACCTCGCCGTCCTCCGGGTCCACGAAGCGGTGCATGCCCTCGCCGGTCCGGCTGTACGCGCAGTTCGCGTCCACCACCAGGACGTTCTCGGCGGCCAGCCCGTCCAGGGCGATCCTCGCCCCGTCGAAGACGGCGCCGGTGTCCAGCGCGCGCCCGTTGAGGGTCACCGAGTTCACCGAGGGGGCGATCAGGTCCGCGAAGGTGGCGGCGCCCGGAGCGGAGGCCCGGAAGCGGATCGTCGTGACCGACCGGAAGGTCCGGGGACCCTCGGCGGGTTCGGCCTCCTCCACCGCGGACCTGAGGTCGAGGGCGACCTCGTACCCGTCGACGGACAGCAGCCGGGCCCGGGAACGGGCCTCGTCGCGGGACAGATTCTCTCCGGGCACCTGCACTCCTTCGTGCGTGATCGCGTTCGTGCGACGAATCCTCGCACGGGGGAATGCGCGCGACTCCGGACTGGTTGCCGACGGAGGAACGCGGTCCCCGTGATGCCTTTGCCAGACTCGAGGAGAGACATGACCGACACCCAGGTGCGCGAGAAGACCCCCGTCGACTTCTGGTTCGACCCGCTCTGCCCGTGGGCCTGGATGACCTCCCGCTGGATGGTGGAGGTCGAGAAGGTCCGCGACGTCGAGGTCCGCTGGCACGTGATGAGCCTGGCCGTGCTGAACGAGAACAAGCTCGACGAGCTGCCCGAGGTCTACCGCGACCTGCTCGGCCCCAAGGGCTGGGCTCCGGTGCGCGTGGTCACCGCGGCCCAGCAGAAGCACGGCGAGGAGATCACGGGCAAGCTGTACACCGCGCTGGGCACCAAGATCCACAACGAGGGCCAGGGCCCGACCCGCGAGGTCATCGCCGCGGCCCTGGACGAGGTCGGCCTGCCGGCCGAGCTGCTCGCCTACGCCGACTCCGACGAGTACGACGAGGTGCTGCGGGCCTCCCACAACGACGGCATCGACCGGGTGGGCCAGGAGGTCGGCACCCCGGTCATATCCGTACCCGGCGCCGACGGCGACGACGTGGCCTTCTTCGGCCCGGTCGTCACCCCGACCCCGCGCGGCGAGGCCGCCGCCCGGCTCTGGGACGGCACCCTGCTCGTCGCCGCCACCCCGGGCTTCTACGAGATCAAGCGCAGCCGCACCCAGGGCCCCTCCTTCGAGTAGCCCCGCGTCCTGCCCCCCCTGACGCCCCGGTGGACACCGGGCGGGCCGGGGGAGGGCGCGCGGGACACAGGAGACCCCCGCGAGTCACGTCCTCGCGGGGGTCCTCCGTCACACACGCCCGCACGTGAAGGGTGAGAAGACGATCACGGGGCGGACGGGCTGGTGGCGCCGATCAGGCCTTGGAGGCGGGGATCAGCAGCGGGGTGTTCGCCTTGGCGTCGGCGTAGCGCCGGGCCACGTCCTGCCAGTTGACGACCTTCCACATGGCCTCGATGAAGTCCACCTTCTGGTTCTTGTACTGAAGGTAGAAGGCGTGCTCCCAGGCGTCGAAGACCAGGATCGGCACGGATGCCTGGCCCACGTTGCCCTGGTGGTCGTAGACCTGCTCGACGATCAGACGGCCGCTGAGGGGCTCGTACGCGAGCACGCCCCAGCCGGAGCCCTGCGTCGCGGAGGACGCGAAGGTCAGCTGCTTGCGGAAGGCGGCGAAGGAGCCGAAGGACTCGGTGATCGCGGCCGGCAGGTCGCCCAGGCCGTCCTTCTCGTCCGGCACGCCGCCGCCGTCGCCGGTCTTCGGGCTGGCCATGTTGTGCCAGTAGATGCTGTGCAGGATGTGGCCGGAGAGGTGGAACGCGAGGTTCTTCTCCAGGCCGTTGAGGGCGCCCCAGTTCTCCTTGTCGCGCGCCTCCTCCAGCTGCTCCAGCGTGGTGTTGGCGCCCGCGACGTAGGCCGCGTGGTGCTTGTCGTGGTGCAGCTCGATGATCTGCGGATTGATCACGGGCTCGAGCGCTGCGTAGTCGTAAGGAAGCTCAGGAAGCGTGTAGATGGCCATGCGTGTATCCGGTCCCCTCGGCATGCGAAGTGCTTATTGCAATCAATGCGCAACTGCACGCTAGCAGTATCTATTCCGGCTCACATGTAAGGCTTGCCTCTCTTCCCCAGGCCCGCGGAACGGCGAAGGCCGGTCCCGCGCGCTCGCGCGGGACCGGCCTCTGACGTTCCGTCCGGCGGGGGTGTCGCGCCGGACGGGAGCTCGGGATCAGTGCGGCCGGGCCGCTCCGCGCGCCGCGGCCCGGCGCTGCAGCACGTACCCGGTCGCCGCGAGGGCCGCGGTCAGTCCGCCGGTGAAGACCACCTGCACCCGGGTGTCCTCGCCGAGCGCCATCAGCACCAGCACCCCGACCACCCCGGCGAGCGCCGCCCACGTCAGGTACGGGAAGCCCCACATCCGCACGACCAGCTTCCCGGGTGCCTCCCGCTCCAGCCGGCGGCGCAGCAGGAACTGCGAGACGGCGATGAAGCCCCAGACGACGAGGATGACCCCGCCGACCATGTTCAGCAGCCAGGCGAACAGCGTCTGCGGGTACCAGTAGGAGAGGAGCACGGTGACGAAGCCGAAACCGGAGGAGGCGAGCACCGCGCGGCGCGGGACCCGGCCGGTCACCTTGCCCAGTGCCTTCGGTCCCTGGCCGCGGGAGACGAGGGAGTAGGCCATCCGGGAGGAGCCGTAGATGTTGGCGTTCATGGCGGAGAGCAGCGCGATCAGGATGACCACGTTCATGATCTCACCGGCGGCCGGGATGCCCAGGTGGTCCAGGGTGGCCGCGTACGGGCCGTCGGCCGTGACGGCCGGGTCGTTCCACGGGAGCAGGGTCACGATGACGAGCATGGAGCCGACGTAGACGATCGCGATCCGCCACATGGTGGTCCTCACGGCCGTGGCGACGCCCTTGACCGGGTCCTGCGACTCCGCGGCGGCGATGGTCACGGTCTCCAGTCCGCCGTAGGCGACGACGGAGGCCAGCAGTCCCACGAGCAGGCCGTCCACGCCGTTGGGCAGGAAGCCGCCGTCGTGGAGGAGGTTGGCGGCGCCGGGGGACCCCGTGCCGGGCAGGAGATCCAGGACGGCCAGCACGCCCAGCGTGAGGAAGAGCCCGATCGCGCCGATCTTCAGGGCGGAGAACCAGAACTCGAACTCGCCGAAGTGCGAGACGGCGGCCAGGTTCGACCCGCAGAAGACCGCCATGAAGAGCAGCACCCACATCCAGGAGGCGGTGCCCGGGAACCAGCCGGTCATGATGTGCGCGGCGCCGATCGCCTCGATGGCCACGCCCACGCACAGCAGCGTCCAGAACATCCACCCGGCGGTGAAGCCGGCCCAGGGGCCGATCGCCCGCTCGGCGTGGACGGAGAAGGAGCCGGACGCGGGATCGGCGGCGGACATCTCGCCGAGCATCCGCATCACGAACATCACCAGCAGGCCGGACGCGGCGTACGCGAGCACGATCGAGGGTCCGGCGGCGGCGATGCCGGCGCCGGAGCCGACGAAGAGGCCGGCGCCGATGACCCCGCCGAGGGCGATCATCGAGAGGTGGCGCTGCTTGAGGCCGTTGCCCAGGGGGGAACCGGCGTCGCCGTGCGGGGAACCGGGCGCGCCCTGCGGGGGCGTCTGCCGATCGGGGGATGTCGTCGTGCTCTGGCTCATGGGGCCAGTCTGCCGATCGTCCGATAACCGGACGTTACGTGTCCATCATGCGGACACCGGTTCCACCGGCAGCGGTCCCCCTCCCACGGCGGCCCCGGCCCCGCCCGTGTCAGGCGGCCCGGCGCTCGCGGATCTCCCTCGCCCACGCCACCAGCAGGACGAGGGCGGCGGCCCCGGTCGACCACAGCAGCTGCGGCCGGGCCGCGTCGTCGAACAGCATCAGGACCAGCACCGCCGCCATGCCGAACAGGGCGGCCCACGTCAGGTACGGGAAGAACCACATCGGCAGGGTGAGCCGCTCCGGCATGTCCCGCTCGATGATCCGGCGCAGTTTCAGCTGCGAGACCGCGATGAGCGCCCACACGAACAGCAGTACCGCGCCGACCGCGTTGAGCATGTACAGGAAGATCGTGTCCGGCCACAGCAGGTTCAGCACCACCGAGACGAACCCGAAGGCCACCGAGGCGAAGACCGCCCGGCGCGGTACCCCGCCGCCCGAGACCTTCAGCAGCGCGCCCGGCGCCTCGCCCCGCTCGGCGAGCGAGAACACCATGCGCGAGGACCCGTACAGGTTCGCGTTCAGCGCCGACAGCAGGGCCACGAAGACCACGATGTTCATGATCTGGCCCGCCGCCGGAATGCCGATGGAGTCGAGGACGGCGACGTACGGGGACTGCCCGGGCTCCAGCGAGTCCCACGGCAGCAGCGTCACGATGACCACCATCGAGCCGACGTAGAAGAAGAGGATGCGCCACACCGCGCTGCGCACCGCTCGGGCCACGGACCGGGCCGGGTCGTCCGACTCGGCGGCCGCGATCGTGACGACCTCCAGGCCGCCGAAGGCGAAGACGACCGCGAGCATGCCCGCGACCACCCCGCCGAGACCGGCCGGGAAGAAGCCGCCCCGGCCGGTCAGGTTGGCGGTGCCGACCGGGTCCGTGTCGGGGAGCAGGCCGAAGACCGCGAGGGTGCCGAGGATCAGGAAGAGCACGATCGCGCCGACCTTGAGGGCGGCGAACCAGAACTCGAACTCGCCGAAGTTCTTCACGGCGGCCAGGTTGGCCACGGTGAAGACCACCATGAAGATCAGCACCCAGACCCACTGGTCCACCGACGGCACCCAGCCGTTCGCGATCTTCGCGGCCCCGGTCGCCTCCACGGCGAGCACCACGACCAGCAGGAACCAGTACAGCCAGCCCGCCGAGAAGCCCGCCCAGCGGCCCAGCGCCCGCTCCGCGTACACGGAGAAGGAGCCCGAGGCGGGCATGGCGGCGGACATCTCGCCCAGCGCCCGCATCACCAGCATCGCGAGGAGGCCCGCGAGCAGGTACGAGCAGATGATCGCGGGGCCGGCGATGCCGATGCCGGCGCCGGAGCCGACGAAGAGCCCGGCACCGATCACGCCGCCGAGGCCCAGCATGGTCAGATGGCGCTGCTTGAGGCCGTGGCTCAGGGGTTCCGCTGCGAGTCCGGGCAGGGGTGCTTGTGACATTCCGACAGTCTCGCCGAGTGGGGAGCGGCGAGGCAAAACGAATGTCGCACGCTTTTCCCGGGGGTGATCCGCATCACTTCGTACGCTCGGGATACCGGGTGGTAGAGCATTTTTGTGCACTCCCCACCACGGTGGGGATCACTGCTTTGTGCCCGCGCGACGGTGGGGCCGGGGCCGGGCCGGGACTAACGTCGCGGTGTCCCGTCGAACCACCCACCCTCGGAGCCACGATGAGCACCGCTTCCGCCTCGTCCGCCGTCTTCCGGCCCGGCGCCGTCCTCGCCGACCTGCTGCCCGCGAGCCGCGTCCGCGACATCGCGCTCGTCGTCGGCGGAGCCGCGCTCACCGGGCTTGCCGCCCAGGTGGCCGTCCCGGTCCCCGGCTCCCCGGTCCCGGTCACCGGCCAGACCTTCGCGGCCCTCCTCGTCGGCGCCTCCTTCGGCGCCCGCCGCGGCTTCCTCGCCCTCGCCCTGTACGCGCTCCTCGGCACGGCCGGGGTGCCGTGGTTCGCGAACGGCACCTCCGGAGCGAGCGGCGCCTCCTTCGGCTACGTGCTCGGCATGCTGCTCGCCGCCACCGTCGTCGGCGCCTTCGCACAGCAGGGCGCCGACCGGTCGGTCCTGCGCACCGCGGGCACGATGGTGCTCGGCTCGGCCGTGATCTACGCGGTGGGCGTGCCCTACCTGATGGCCGCGACCGGCATGTCCCTGTCCGCCGCGGTCGCGGCGGGCCTGACCCCGTTCCTCATAGGCGACGCGCTCAAGGCCGCGCTGGCGATGGGCGCGCTGCCGGCCGCCTGGAAGCTGGCGGGCCGCCGCGGCTGAGCCGACGGCTCCCGTACGACAGCAGCCCCGGACCGCGAGTGGCGGTCCGGGGCTGCTGTCGTCCCGCGTGCGGGCAAGGACGTACGGGGTGGGGGCTAGACGCGCTCGCGCTCGGCGGCCTTGCGGCGCACGTCGCGGATCACGCCGATCGCCACCACCACGGCGGCCACGAGCACCGACAGCAGGACGACCTGGCGGTTGGCGTCGTCGAAGAACATGTAGCCCAGCACCAGGACGATCATCGCGGCCGTGGCCCAGGTCAGGTACGGGAAGAACCACATCTTCACGGTGACCTTCTCCGGCGCCTCGCGCATGAGGATCCCGCGCATCCGCAGCTGCGTCAGGCAGATGACCAGCCACACGAAGAGGGCGATGGCGCCCGAGGAGTTCAGCAGGAAGTCGAAGACCGTGTCCTTGAAGGCGTAGTTGAAGTAGACGGCGACGAAGCCGAAGACCACGGAGCCCAGGATCGCGGCGACCGGTACGCCCCGCTTGTTGACCTTGGCGAACGCCTTCGGGGCGTCTCCGCGCTCACCGAGCGAGAAGGCCATCCGCGAGGCGGTGTAGAGGCCGGAGTTCAGGCAGGAGAGCACGGCGGTCAGGATGATGACCTCCATGATCGTGCCGGCGTGCGCGATGCCGATGGAGTCGAGGGCGGCGACGTACGAGCCCTTCTCGGTGATCGAGGGGTCGTTCCACGGCAGCAGGGTGAGCACGATGAAGATCGAACCCAGGTAGAAGATGCCGATGCGCCAGATCACCGAGTTGGTGGCCTTGGTGACCGCGCGGCGCGGGTCCTCGGACTCGCCCGCGGCCAGCGTGACGATCTCGCTGCCCATGAAGGAGAAGACGACCATCAGCACGCCGGTCAGGATGGAGCCCGCGCCGTTCGGCATGAAGCCGCCGGTGTCGGTCAGGTGGGCGAAGCCCGCACCCGGGTTGTCGGAGCCGGGCAGCAGGCCGAAGACGGCCAGCATGCCGACGACCACGAAGGCGCTGATGGCGACGACCTTGATCCCCGCGAACCAGAACTCGAACTCGCCGTACGAGGCGACGGAGCCGAGGTTCGTGACGGTGAGCACCGCCATCACGATCAGGGCCCAGGCCCACTGCGGGACGGCCGGGATCCAGCTTTCGAGGATCGCCGCACCGGCGGTGGCCTCCACGGCCAGCACCACGACCCAGAAGAACCAGTACAGCCAGCCGATGGAGAAGCCGGCCCAGCGGCCGAGCGCCCGGTCGGCGTAGGCGGAGAAGGAGCCCGAGTTCGGGCTGGCGGCGGCCATCTCGCCGAGCATCCGCATCACGAAGACCACCATCGCGCCGACGAGCGCGTAGGAGATCAGGATGGCGGGGCCGGCCTTGGCGATGCCGCCACCGGAGCCGACGAAGAGGCCGGCGCCGATGACGCCGCCGATGGCGATCATGGACAGGTGGCGGTTCTTGAGACCGGCCTTCAGACCGTCTGACGGCTGGGCGCCCCCGGGTTCACCGGAGGAGTCGCCTGCCTTCTGAAGGGTCGTCGTGGAGCTCATGGACGGATCCTTAGGTTCTCGGGTTGCGAGCCCCGGCATTCAAACCTGAGATGAACGCAGACGGAAGACCTCAATCCGGATCGTTGCGAGGGGGCGAACGTCCCGGACCCGGCCCTGCCGTGTCCCATCTGCGTTCTTTGGGTTTACTTGAGCTTTAGACGTGACTTACGCGACACCCGCCGCCCGCCGCCGGACCCGCCCGTGCCACACTCGACCCATGCGCGTGTACCTCGGATCCGACCATGCCGGCTTTGAGCTCAAGAACCACCTGGTGGACTGGCTCAAGAACAACGGCCACGAGCCCGTCGACTGTGGGCCCCACATCTACGACGCGGTGGACGACTACCCGCCGTTCTGCCTGCGCGCCGCGGAGAAGACCGCCGCGGACGCCGACGCCCTCGGCATCGTGATCGGCGGCTCCGGCAACGGCGAGCAGATCGCCGCGAACAAGGTCAAGGGTGTCCGCGCCGTCCTGGCGTGGAGCGTCGAGACCGCCCAGCTCGGCCGCGAGCACAACAACGCCAACGTGATCTCCGTCGGCGGCCGGATGCACACCCAGGACGAGGCCGTCAGCTTCATCGAGGCCTTCCTGGCGACCCCGTACTCGGGCGAGGAGCGCCACACCCGCCGCATCGAGATGCTCTCCGCCTACGAGCAGACCGGCGAGCTTCCCCCGATCCCCGCCCACCACCCGCAGGGCTGATCCCGCTTCCGGCCGCGCCGTCCCCGCGGGGGGCGGCGCGGCCGTTTTCCTTCCCATGGAGGTTCGCCGTGCCCGAGGGGCATACGATCCACCGCCTCGCCCAGGACCACACCGAGCGGTTCGCCGCCCGCCCGGTCCGCGTCAGCAGTCCCCAGGGCCGCTTCGCGCAGAGCGCGGCCCTGCTCGACGGGCGCGAGCTGGCGGGCGCCGAGGCGCACGGCAAGCACCTCTTCCTCGAGCTCGGCGACGCCTGGATCCACATCCACCTCGGCCTGTTCGGCAAGCTCGGCTTCGGCCCCGCCCCGGCACCGCCCGCGGCCGAGACGGTCCGGCTGCGGCTGCTGAACGAGGAGCACTACGCCGACCTGCGCGGCCCCACCGCCTGCGCGCTGATCGGCGAGGGCGAGAAGAAGGCGGTCCACGACCGGCTCGGCCCCGACCCGCTGCGGGCCGGAGACGACCCCGAGCGGGCCTGGAAGCGGATATCCCGCTCCCGCACCACCGTCGCCGCCCTGCTCATGGACCAGAAGGTCGTCGCGGGCATCGGCAACGTCTACCGGGCCGAGGTCCTCTTCCGGCACGGCATCGACCCGTACCGGCCGGGCAGGGACCTCACCCGCGCCGAGTGGGACGCCCTGTGGGCGGACCTGGCCGTCCTGATGCGCCAGGGCGTGCGGAACAACCGGATCGACACCGTCCGCGACGAGCACCTGCCCGAGGCGATGGGCCGGCCGCCGCGGGTGGACGACCACGGCGGCGAGGTGTACGTCTACCGCCGGGCGAACCAGCCCTGTCACGTCTGCGGGGGAGAGATCCGCACCGCCGGCCTCGCCGCCCGCAACCTCTTCTGGTGCCCCGCCTGCCAGTCCCGCTAGCGCTGTGACCGCGGGTGGTGAGCGGCCCGAGGGTGCCGCGGGAGGCCGGGGGGCCTTTCGGAGCGGGCGCCGGAGCCCGGGGGGCGCGGGTGGTGCCGGGCCCGGGGTCGCCCCCGGGGCAGGGACCTAGAACCCGTGCGGGAGCCAGGGGGCCACGTCGCCCGCGAAGGCGCGGGAGGCCGCCGCCAAGGCGCCCGGACGCAGCTCGCGCACCCGGCCGGCCGCCGCCAGCGAGGCGAGGGTGGGGCCGCCCAGGTACGCCGAGCCCAGCTCCCGCGTCGACAGCGCCAGCTCCGCCGGCTCCCCGGTCCGCGCGCAGCGCGCGCCGCCCTTCGCGTCGGCGGTCAGCCGCCAGCGCCCCTCGTTCCACGGACAGAACGCGTCCGACACCTCCAGGACCACGTCCAGCGCGGCCCCGTACGTCCGGGCCTCCAGCGCCGCCGGCAGGTCCACCAGCCGTACGTGCAGGGAGTCCCGCACGCGCGCCTTCGCGCGGCGGACGTCGCTGACCAGGTGCAGCACCGCATCGTCCACCGGACGCTTGCGCGCCCGCACCGACCAGGTCAGGTCGATCCCGCACAGGTAGCGCCACAGCGCCGCGTACGCCGCCGGGTCGAGTGCGTCCAGGTCGCCGACGTCCACCCCGCCGTCCGCGCCGGTCCAGTCCCAGTCGGCCTTGACCCGGTAGCGGGCGTACCCGACCACCTCGCCGTCCGCCCGCTCGGCGACCACGCACTTCAGCGGCGACCCGCCGCCGCGCATCGCCGGCGGGTCCAGCAGCGCCTGCCGCTCCCAGCCCCGCTGCCGGGCCGGCATCCCGGGCCGGCCCGGGACCAGCGCCGCGTACACCCGCTCGCAGTCGGCCAGCGCCTCCCGCGGGTCGACCAGGCGCAGCCGCACCTCGTCCGTGCCCGGCGGCACGTCCAGGCGCACCCGGCTCGTGTCGATGTCCACGCCCAGGTCGTACGCCGCGGTGCCGTAGCCGAAGCGGCTGTAGATCGCCGGGTCCGAGGCCGTCAGCACGGCGAGCGGTTCGCCACCCTCGCGGACGTCGTCCAACTGGCGCCGCATCAGGGACGTCAGGACCCCGCGCCGCCGGTGGGTCGGGGAGACCCCCACCATCGTCACCCCGGCCGCCGGGACCAGCACGCCGCCCGGCACCGAGAGACGGAAGGAGAAGGCACCGGCGGAGCCCACGCACGTCCCGCCGTCCCAGACGCCGAGGGAGCGCTCCGGCTCCGTCAGCGCTTCGTAGAGCGTCCGCTCCTGCGGAGACTCGGGCACACCACCGAACGCCAGTTCCAGCTGGTCGTACCAGACATCCCACTCATCAGGCTGCAATACGCGCATCTCAAGGGCCATGAGGCCATCCCTATCAGGGCGTTCCGGCGCAGTCGAAGCGTTTTCGGGCGCCGCGGGAATCCCAGGTCCGGGGGTACCCCTGCGCATCCACAGCCATGATGGATAAGGTCCCGGAGCAATGGCCGGAGCACGCGTGGAGACCCTTACGGCCCGGATGCGCATGCTGTCGCACCGGGCCCGCACCGCCCTGCGCAAATCCGCCGTCGACTACTTCCGCGGCGACGCCTCCGACTGGCTCGCCTTCGGCGGCCTGCTGCTCACCGTCCCGGCCATAGCCTGCGGCACCCTGATGATGCCGGTGTGGTTCTCGCCCTCGGCGCTCGTCCTGCCGATCGTCGCGGGCGGGCTGCTGCTGCGCCCCGCCAGCCTCCTCGCGCTGTACGCCGCCTCCGCGACCGCACTGATCGTCGAGGCCCTCGTCCTCGGCCCGTACACCCAGGGCCCGGCGCGGGTCACCCCCGGCACCGTGCTGGTCGTCGCCGCCTGCGGGTTCTTCGGCCTCGTCATCGCCCAGTTCCGCAGCCGCGTCGGCGTGCCCTGGCGGCGCGGCGGGACCATGCTCTTCGACCTGCGCGAACGCATCCGGGTGCAGAGCAAGCTGCCCGCCCTGCCGCGCGGTTGGCACCGCGAGATGGCCCTGCGGCCGGCCGGCGGCCAGTCCTTCTCCGGCGACTTCGTCGTCGCCGCCCGCACCAACGGCGGCCGCACCCTGGAGATCGTCCTCACCGACGTCTCCGGCAAGGGCATGGAGGCCGGCTCCCGAGCCCTGCTGCTCTCGGGCGCCTTCGGCGGACTCCTCGGCGCGCTGCCGCCCCACGGCTTCCTGCCCGCCGCCAACGGCTACCTGCTCCGCCAGGACTGGGACGAGGGCTTCGCCACCTCCATCCACCTGGTCCTGGATCTGGAGACGGGGGACTACGAGCTGCTCTCGGCCGGCCACCTCCCCGCCCTCCAACTCTCCGCCGGCACCGGCCGCTGGCAGGAGAAGACCGGCGACGGACCGCTGCTCGGGGTCTACGACGGCGCCGAATTCACCCCGGCCCGCGGGAACCTGCGCCGGGGCGACGTCCTGATGCTCTTCACCGACGGCCTGGTCGAGACCGCCGAGCGGGAGATCAGCGAGGGCATCGACCGGCTCACCGGCGAAGCCGACCGCTACGTCGCCGCCGGCTGGGAGGGCGCCGCCTGGCACCTGATCGAAAAGGTCGCCAAGGACGTCAACGACGACCGCGCCCTCCTCCTGATCCGCCGCTCGGCCTGACCCCCCCTCGGACCTGCCGGGTGCCCCGCACCGCGCACCGCGCACGCCGCGCGCCGGGCGGCACGCGGCCGGGCGTGCGGTGCCGTGTACGCCGGGCGGTGCCCTGTGGGACGTGCGGGATGTGCGGTGCGTTGTGGGTCGCGGGGTACGTCGCGCGGCCGCGTCGACAGGGGCCGCGACGGCAGCGGCGACGCCGGCCGGGGCCGGTCCGTAACCGGCTCCGAATCCGGGCCCGTCTGATTGCCCCGGCCCGTAACCCGTCCGCTCGCCCCGCCGCGGCCCTGGCCCGTACGGCTCAGCCGACCGCAGGTCCCGCCGCGGGAGCCCCGGACTCGCCCTTGCCCCTCAGGAGCGGCCACCGCGTCCACCCGTCCGAAGGCCGGCGAGTGGCGACAGGCCAGACAGGCCGGCAGGCCAATGGGTCGCTGGGTCGACGAGTGAGCGGGTCAGTAGGCCAGCGGGTCGGCGGATCGGCGGGTCGGCGGGTCAGCGGGTCAGCGGGTCAGGGGCTGCCACGCACCCGTACCCAACTGCCCGGTGTTCCCGAGATCGACGGGCCGGCTCAGCCGCAGCGACACCCGGGGCGCGCCCGGCCTCGGGCGTACGTCCAGCACCCAGCCCTCCACCGCCGGCACGGTCACGTCGGTGACCCGGTTGCGCCACACCATCGTGACCGAGGCGGCTGCTCCCGGCGCGAGCACCACCCGTACCGGCGGCGCGTCCACGGAGGGCACCTCAGAGGTGACGGGAGCCGAGCCGTTCCCCACCTCCACCGCCACCGGCCGGTTCTCCCCGTCCGACAGCCGGACCTCCGGGTAGCCGTTCAACTCGTACACGTCCGAGCCGCAGTTGACCAGTCGGAAGCTCTGCAACCGCAGTCCCATCGCCGCATCCCCCGGGCCGTCCTCCAACAGCCGTACCCCGCCCTCGGGACACACCGACGTGGGCCGCTCCGGCTGCGTACCCCACAGCCCCGCGTCCGGCGTCCCCGATGCCGATGCCGACGCCGACGCCGTCGACTCGGGCACCCGCACCGGACCGGGCGCCGCAGCAGGCGGGGGAGGCGTGGCACACCCCGCTGCCCCCGCCAGCACCCCTGCCGCGACCCAGCCCCCGACCATGCCCCGCACCCGCCGCTTCACTCTCACCCGCCGACCCTACGGCCACCCCGCCCCGGGCTCCAGGAGTCCCCAGCGGATGCGCAGAGCAGCGCCGAGGCCGCGCCGTCGCCGCCCACCCGACACGGACTGAACGCGGGCCGACGGACCAGGACGTTCGGCACACGGGCCAATCACCCCCGATTGGCCCGTCCGCGCCACCCCCGCGCGGCCTACGGTGCCCCCATGGACCGCACGCTCGCCGCCGACCTCGACCGGCTCCCCGAACTCCTGGACGCCACCCGCCGCGCCGCCGTCGACGCGCTGGCGACCCTCGACGCCCGGCCCGTCGTACCCACCGCCCCGACCCCGACCCCGCTCGGCCCTGAGCCACACCCCGAGCCCGTCCCCGAACCCCTCCCCGAGCGGGCCTCCGGCGCGGTCGCCGCCCTCGCCGCCTTCCAGGACCGCTGGGCACCGCGCCTTTCGGCCTCCGCAGGCCCCCGCTACCTCGGCTTCGTCACCGGCGGAGCGACCCCCGCCGCCCTCGCCGGAGACTGGCTCACCGCCGTCCACGACCAGAACTCCAACTCCTCCCTCGACGGCGGGGGCCAGGACCTCGAACGCGAGACTGTCGGCTGGCTCCGCGAGCTCTTCGGCCTCTCCACCGCTCACGCCGGCACCTTCGTCAGCGGCGCCACGATGTCCAACACCACCGGCCTGGCCATCGCCCGCGAATGGCTCGGCGAACGCCTCGGCGTCTCCCCGTCCGAGGACGGCGCGGCGGCCCTGGGCCCGGTCCGGGTCCTGTCCGGCGCCCCGCACTCCTCCATCGCCAAGGCCCTCTCCGTCCTCGGCCTCGGCCGCGCCGCCCTCGTCCCGGTCCCCACCCTCCCCGGCCGCGAGGCCGTGGACCCCGCCGCCCTCGACCGCGCGCTCGCCGACGCCCCCGGGCCGGCCGTGGTCGTCGCCAACGCCGGAACCGTCAACACGGTGGACTTCGACGACCTCCCGGCGATCGCCGCGCTGCGCCCCCGCCACGACTTCTGGCTGCACACCGACGCCGCCTTCGGCGCCTTCGCCGCCCTCTCCCCGGACCACGCCCACCTCGCCGCCGGCCTCGACGCCTCCGACTCCCTCTGCGTCGACCTGCACAAATGGCTCAACGTCCCCTACGACAGCGCCGTCCAGTTCACCCGCCGCCGCGACCTCCAGGCCCGCGTCTTCCAGAACTCCGCCGCCTACCTCGGCCCCCTCGGCGACCACCCCGACCTGGTCCACCTCACCCCGGAGAACTCCCACCGACTGCGCGCCCTCGCCGCCTGGTTCACGCTCCGCGCGTACGGGCGTCAGGGCCAACGGGAGATCGTCGAACGCGACATCGCCTGCGCCCGCGACCTGGGCGACCGGCTCTCCGCCGATCCCGCGTTCCGGCTGCTCGCCCCGGTCCGCCTGAACGTGGTCTGCTTCACCCTCGCCGCCGGCCCCTCCCCGGACCGGCTCGCCGCCCTCGCGCGCGCCGCCTCCGCGGAGGTGTTCGTCACCCCCACCCGCTACGGGGGAACCCCGGCCCTGCGTGCGGCGTTCTCCAACTGGCGCACCACGCACGCGGACGTGCGGCGCGCCGCCGAGGCCCTCCGCAGGGCAGCAAGGGAGACCGCATGACGCAGCAGCCGCTCACCCTCCTCGAAGTCGAAGCCCTCGCCCGCGCCGCGCACGAGGGCCAGACCGACAAGGCCGGCCGCCCGTACGCCGAGCACCTGGCCGCCGTGGCCGAGGGAGTCCGCCAGCGCGGCGGCAGCCCCGACCAGCAGGCGGCGGCCTGGCTCCACGACGCGATCGAGGACGAGGCCCTGAGCCTCACCTGGCTGGACGCGGCCGCCCTCCCGCAGCCGGTGAAGGACATGGTCCTCGCGGTCACCAAGCGCCCCGACGAACCGGTCGAGCGGTACACGGCCCGCATCCTCGCCACCCCGGGGGCCCTGCTGGTCAAGGAGTCCGACCTCGCGCACAACGCCGACCCCGCCCGCCTGTCCGTACTGGACGCCCCCACCCGGGAGCGACTGTCCGCGAAGTACGCGTATGTCCGCTCCCTCCTCGGCCTCCCCACCCCGTGACCCCCGCGCCGTGCCCGAAATATGCCCGTCGAGGGTGCGGTTGGCGAAAACGGAACGATGGTGATTCGTCACAGAGCGGATAGCCGGGGCACGTTGGTGGGAGGATGAAGCATGTGGGGGCGCGCACGGCCGCGCGCCCCGGGCCGACCAGGGGACGACCGAAGGTGTGATCAGTAGTGGCCATTTCGCTGTCAGTGGTGGTTCTGTTGGCGGTCATCCTGGTGGTGCTGATCCGCGGCAACCACATCAAGGCGGGCCCGGCCATCATCGCCGCCCTCTTCGGCTTCTTCCTGGCGTCCAGCTCCATCGCCGACGACGTCAACCGCTTCCTGAACTCCCTGGCAACCATGATCGCGAACATCAAACTCTGACCCCTCGACCGCGCCCTGCGCACCCCTGCCGCCGTCCTCCACCACGCCCGCACGGGGAGTCCGCCGGTCAGGGTGCCTGTGCGGCGGGCACCCGGGAGAGCCGACCGCCCGGCAGCGCGAAAAGACTCGGCGGGGCTGCGGCACGCGTTCGCGCCGTCGTTGACGCGGCGGCCGCGGCAGCCTCCCTCTCGGGCCAGAACAGGCCCGCCCCCACGAAGTGCCCGTCGTCCCGAACAAGGGGCCCGACCCGCTCCCGGGCGGGGATCACGCCGACCCGGGAACGACGAAGGGCCAGGCGGAAGAAACATCCTCTGACCTGGCCCTTTTCGCTTCAGAGCGGGTGACGGGAATCGAACCCGCGTAGCTAGTTCGGAAGATCGCGTACCTGCCCACCCTGTGACCGTCCACGCCGTTGACCTGCACCTTCCCTGCACTCTTGCCGCAGTTCCCCGCGACACCCCGCCATGCACCCGCGCGACGTCGGTGGGACCGGCCATCATCCTGGCCAGTCCCACCGGCACCCTTACCCGGCCATCCCGCTTGCGTCAGCAGCAGCTAGCGGGCGATATTCCGCACGATTCCCGGGTCACGCATTGGATGATCTTCTCTGCGATCTCATGCCGCCATGGCCAGCAAGTCCGCGACTTCCGGCGGCTTCCTGCTGGCAGGGTCAGCTCAATGTGGCGCATTCCGCGACGGCGCGGAAGGTGGTTTGCTCATTGGGGTCGATGGTCACTTGCCACGAGTTGCCCGTACCCCTCTGGTTCTCAAGGACGAAGAATTCGATGTCCGCCCCCGGCTCCGGAACGACGACGAACCCGCCGCCTGTGACGACACTTCCGGTGGGGCACGTCGCGATGGACGTCGCATTGGTGCCCGATGGCGCTACGACCAGTGTTCCCTCCACCTGGAAGGTGGTCAGAACGGCACCTGGTCCGGGGGGTCCGGGAGGTCCGGGAGGTCCGGGGGGTCCGGGCTTGCCTTTGCACCTGTCTGCGCCACTATCTCCGGTGGAGATCGAGCCGTCACCGTGGGAGTGTCCCGGCCTGTCGCACTTGTCGCCGGCTGACGACAGGCTCGCCTCCTCTGCCGTCCGGTGGGTGGGTGCAGCTGCCAGAGCGGGGCTGGCGAAGCCCAGCATCACAAGAGCCAGTGACGCCATCGCGGTGCCGGTGAGCAATGTGCTCCGCTTCGGAATCGGGCCGAGATCGGCCCCGGCTCTGCTTTCGAGACTCATGAAAGCCCTCTTTCCTGGTGGGTACAACATCCATTCGAGGGTCGGTGAAGCCAGGGAGAACGCCTGCGCGCCTCCTTCCGGCATCATGCGCTTGCATGGTGAGCCAGCATGAGAGGCGCGCTTAGCAATCAACGCATCGGCCGAGCATGAGCGATCCAAAGGGTTTGTTCATCCGGAGAGCCCCTGTCTCCACCGGGCGTAGCGTTTGATTGCTGCTGGTCAGGCATGGTTTCAACGAGGGCGTGGACGGCCTGGTCCGCAATTTCAAGCGCTACACGTCCTTCTTCGAGCGCCTCGACCCGAGTGCGGACAAGAGCAGGACGTGTGGCCGCACGTGGAACCACCGCGTCGGCGCTCGGGGCCGGGGTCGTCTTCGAAGGCGAAGCCGGGTTCTCGATGACGCCGCCGACCTTCCGCACCTGGAGCCGGCACGGAACCGCACCGGTCGTCCGGGTCCGAGGCCGTTCCCAGCGCCGCTTCTCCATCGCAGCCCTGTGCTGCTACAAACCCGGCGAACGCTCCCGCCCGATCTACCGGCCATGAATGCCTCGACGACGCCCATGCCGGCATGCGGTCCACCCGGGCGGTACCACGAGCGTGCCGGCGGTGAGCTCGTACGGCTCCCAACTCGTCGACAGCTGCACCGGTCGGCCATCGGCGAGGAACTCGTACATCGTGCGCACGCACAGCTCCCCAACGGCGATGCCGAGACGTGCCGCGATATCAGCCGGTGCGGGCACCTTCGCCTCGGTCCGGCTCTCCCAGTTCCCCTGCCTGCCCAAGGCCTGCATGTCCGCACGGAACGGAGAACCGCCAGGCTGCTCACGAGCCGACGAACGGACGACCCGCATGCGCTGCCGCGGCTCCGCGATGTACGTACCCGAGCCCGCGCGACCCTCCAACACTCCCTGGGAGATCAAGAGCTCCTGCGCCCGGCGCACGAACGAAGATCCGCAGCGGAAGGGGCACGCCGGGGGCACGGAGGGCTGATCGGGGCCCCGGGAACGGCGAAGGGCCAGGTCGAGGAAACGTCCTCTGAACTGGCCCTTTTCGCTTCAGAGCGGGTGACGGGAATCGAACCCGCGTAGCTAGTTTGGAAGACTAGTGCTCTACCATTGAGCTACACCCGCAACACGCGCGCCGCCCGTCCGGGGACCGGGGCACGAGCGCCATCCTAGCGGGTCGCGCCGGGTCGGTGCACACCGCATTCCGGGGTCCGGGGCGGCGTTCGTCCGGAGGTGCTGTGGAATCCCGCACATCAGAGGGTCTCCGGGCATGTACCCTACGTGTCGCACCGACGGGGTGTGGCGCAGCTTGGTAGCGCGTCCGCTTTGGGAGCGGAAGGTCGTCGGTTCGAATCCGGCCACCCCGACCACCGGCAGCGTCTCGCCAGAGGGCCGCCACAAGATCGCGTTGTGGGCTGATTGCCGCTTGCGGTTACTATGCAAGCTGCGTGCCCGTGTGTCTGATGTACCGGGCCGAAGTCCGCTGAACCGCTGAATCGCAGCGTGACGGCAGAACCCCCAGCAGTCAGCCACAAGGAGACCGAACCGTGAAGAGCGCCGTGGAGACCCTGAACCCGACTCGGGTTCGGCTCACTGTTGAGGTGCCCTTCGAGGAGCTCAAGGACAGCCTCGACGCGGCCTACAAGAAGATCAACCAGCAGGTCACGGTGAAGGGCTTCCGCAAGGGCAAGATCCCGGCCCGCGTCATCGACCAGCGCTTCGGCCGCGGTGCGGTGCTGGAGGAGGCCGTCAACGACGCCCTCCCGAAGTTCTACACCGAGGCGGTCAACGAGGCCGACCTGAACCCGCTGGGCCAGCCCGAGGTCGACATCACGGAGCTGAAGGACGGCGAGCTGCTGGCCTTCACCGCCGAGGTCGACGTGCGCCCCGAGATCGAGATCCCGGACTACTCCGGCATCGAGGTCGAGGTCGACGCCATCGAGGTCTCCGACGAGGACGTCGAGAAGTCGGTCGAGCAGCTGCGCGGCCGCTTCGCGTCCACCAAGGACGTCGAGCGCGCCGCCGAGGAGGGTGACGTCGTCACCCTCGACCTCGAGGCCAAGGTCGACGGAGAGGTGCTGGAGGACGGCGTCGCCTCCGACGTGTCCTACACCATCGGCTCGGGCGAGCTTCTCGAGGGCATCGACGAGGCCGTCAAGGGCCTGGAGGCCGGCGGCGAGGCCACCTTCACCTCCCAGCTGAAGGGCGGCTCCGCCGAGGGCAAGGACGCCGAGGTCACCGTCAAGGTCACCAAGGTCTCCGCCCGCGAGCTGCCGGAGCTGGACGACGAGTTCGCGCAGATGGCGAGCGAGTTCGACACCCTCGACGAGCTCAAGGCCGACAGCCGTACGCGCCTTGAGAACGCGAAGCAGTACGAGCAGGCCACGCAGGCCCAGGAGCGCGTCCTGGAGAAGCTCCTCGAGCTCGTCGAGGTGCCGATCCCCGAGAAGCTCCTCGCGGACGAGGTCCAGACCCGCAAGCACAACCTGGAGCACCACCAGCTCGGCCAGATGGGTCTGACCATCGAGAAGTACCTGGAGTTCCAGGGCAAGACCGTCGAGGAGTTCGACGCCGAGACCTCCGAGCAGGCGGTCAAGGGCATCAAGACCCAGTTCGTCCTCGACGCGCTGGTCAACAAGGAGAAGCTGGGCGTCAACCAGGAGGAGCTCACCGAGCACCTCATGCGGCGCGCGCAGTCCTCCGGCATGTCCCCCGACCAGTTCGCCCAGGCCGTCGTCGAGGGCGGCCAGGTCCCGATGCTGGTCGGCGAGGTCGCCCGCGGCAAGGCCCTCGCGGTCGTCGTCGAGGCCGCCAAGGTCACCGACACCAACGGTGAGGTCGTCGACCTCTCGGACGAGGATGAGGACGAGGCCGCCGTGGAGGCCGCCCCGGCCGCCGACGCTGCCGAGGCCGACGCCGAGGACAAGGCCGAAGAGGCCAAGTAACACCCCGGGCCAGGCCCGCCGAGCAGTGCCCCGAAGGGCCCGGACGCAGCCGCGTCCGGGCCCTTCGGCACGGCCGCCGGAGGGGGTGCGCACCTTGCGCTCCGAGCGAACAGTTCGGGAAGCGGGATGGCGTTGTCCCACCTGCGCGTTAGGGTCCATGAATACGAGGGCACGGGAGTACCCGGAGCCGGCGGACTTGTCCGCACCGGTCGGGCCGCGCCCCAGAACGAGACGCTGAGACGGCACATGGCCGTCGGAGACGAGCAGGTGGATACGTGACGAATCTGAAGCCTTACGCCGCGGGTGAGCCGTCCATCGGTGGCGGCCTCGGCGACCATGTCTACAACCGGCTGCTCGGCGAGCGCATCATCTTCCTCGGCCAGCAGGTCGACGACGACATCGCGAACAAGATCACGGCGCAGCTCCTCCTCCTGGCCGCGGAGCCGGAGAAGGACATCTTCCTGTACATCAACAGCCCCGGCGGCTCGGTGACGGCGGGCATGGCGGTCTACGACACCATGCAGTACATCCCGAACGACGTCGTCACCATCGGCATGGGCATGGCGGCCTCGATGGGCCAGTTCCTGCTCACCGGCGGTGCCAAGGGCAAGCGCTTCGCCCTCCCGAACACCGACATCCTGATGCACCAGGGCTCCGCCGGCATCGGTGGCACCGCCTCGGACATCAAGATCCAGGCCCAGTACCTGCTGCGCACCAAGCAGCGCATGGCCGAGATCACCGCGTTCCACTCGGGCCAGACTGTCGAGGCGATCATCCGCGACGGTGACCGCGACCGTTGGTTCACCTCCGAGGAGGCCAAGGACTACGGCCTGATCGACGAGATCATCTCGGCCGCATCCAACGTTCCGGGCGGCGGCGGCACCGGAGCCTGATCTCCGGCAGCACCGTACGTACCCAGCAGCCGACAGCCCGCAGAACGCCACCAGGATGGTGAACACCTCGATGTACATGAACAACCTCTCTCCCGCCAGCGGCCTGCACACCGGCCCCCAGGTGGACAACCGCTACGTGATCCCGCGCTTCGTCGAGCGCACCTCGCAGGGCGTGCGCGAGTACGACCCGTACGCGAAGCTCTTCGAGGAGCGCGTGATCTTCCTCGGCGTGCAGATCGACGACGCCTCCGCCAACGACGTGATGGCGCAGCTGCTGTGCCTGGAGTCGATGGACCCGGACCGCGACATCTCCATCTACATCAACAGCCCCGGCGGCTCCTTCACCGCGCTGACGGCGATCTACGACACCATGCAGTTCGTGAAGCCGGACATCCAGACGGTCTGCATGGGCCAGGCGGCCTCCGCCGCCGCGGTCCTGCTCGCCGCGGGCACCCCCGGCAAGCGCATGGCCCTGCCGAACGCCCGCGTGCTGATCCACCAGCCCTCCGGCGGCACCGGTCGCGAGCAGCTCTCCGACCTGGAGATCGCGGCCAACGAGATCCTGCGCATGCGGGACCAGCTGGAGTCCATGCTGGCCAAGCACTCGACCACCCCGCTGGAGAAGATCCGCGAGGACATCGAGCGCGACAAGATCCTCACGGCCGAGGACGCCCTGGCGTACGGCCTGATCGACCAGATCATCTCCACCCGCAAGAGCTCGGCCTGATCCTTGCCGTCAGTTGGCGTGAGCACGCAGAAGCATTCGGCTGCGTGAACCACGTCAAGGGGGCCCCGCACGGGGCCCCCGGCAAGGTACCGTCGGATATGAGGCACCAGGAGCGCTGAACCAGGCGTCTCCCAGGCGAAGGGGAAGCACCTCGTGGCACGCATCGGTGACGGCGGCGACCTGCTCAAGTGCTCGTTCTGCGGAAAGAGCCAGAAGCAGGTGAAGAAGCTCATCGCAGGACCCGGTGTGTACATCTGCGACGAGTGCATCGACCTCTGCAACGAGATCATCGAAGAGGAACTCGCGGAGACCTCCGAGGTCCGGTGGGAGGAACTCCCCAAGCCCCGCGAGATCTACGAGTTCCTGGAGAGCTACGTCGTCGGCCAGGAGCCGGCGAAGAAGGCGCTCTCCGTCGCGGTGTACAACCACTACAAGCGGGTCCAGGCCGGCGAGAACGGCGGCGCGCAGGGCCGCGAGGACGCGATCGAGCTCGCGAAGTCCAACATCCTGCTGCTCGGTCCGACCGGTTCGGGCAAGACCCTGCTGGCGCAGACGCTGGCCCGCATGCTGAACGTTCCGTTCGCCATCGCCGACGCGACGGCGCTGACGGAGGCGGGGTACGTCGGCGAGGACGTCGAGAACATCCTGCTCAAGCTGATCCAGGCGGCCGACTACGACGTCAAGAAGGCCGAGACCGGGATCATCTACATCGACGAGATCGACAAGGTCGCCCGCAAGAGCGAGAACCCGTCGATCACGCGCGACGTCAGCGGCGAGGGCGTCCAGCAGGCGCTCCTGAAGATCCTGGAGGGCACCACCGCCTCCGTCCCGCCGCAGGGCGGACGAAAGCACCCGCACCAGGAGTTCATCCAGATCGACACGACGAACGTCCTCTTCATCGTGGGCGGCGCGTTCTCCGGTCTGGAGAAGATCATCGAGTCGCGCGCGGGTGCCAAGGGCATCGGCTTCGGGGCGACGATCCGCTCCAAGCGCGAGATCGAGGCCAGCGACCAGTTCCACGAGGTCATGCCCGAGGACCTGGTGAAGTTCGGGATGATCCCCGAGTTCATCGGCCGCCTCCCCGTCCTGACCTCCGTGCACAACCTGGACCGCGAGGCCCTGCTGCAGATCCTGATCGAGCCGCGCAACGCCCTGGTGAAGCAGTACCAGCGACTGTTCGAACTCGACGGTGTGGAGCTGGACTTCGAGCGCGAGGCGCTGGAGGCCATCGCGGACCAGGCGATCCTGCGCCAGACGGGCGCGCGCGGCCTGCGCGCCATCATGGAGGAGGTCCTGATGTCGGTGATGTACGAGGTCCCGTCCCGCAAGGACGTGGCCCGCGTGGTCATCACCTCGGACGTGGTCCGCTCCAACGTCAACCCGACGCTGGTCCCGCGGATCGTCCCGAAGGACCAGGGCCCGCAGGAGAAGTCGGCCTGACCCGCCGCCACCCGCACAGCCGGTACGCGAAAGGGGCGCCCCCGCCGGGGGCGCCCCTTACGCGTGTACGCGTAAACGCGTGGACGGACTTCCGTGCCGCTCCGGTTACTTCTTCACGCGGGCGGTGGCGTAGAGCTTGGCGCCGAAGTCCGCGGTCTGCTCCAGGGTGTAGCCCTTGTTCCCGCCGAGCACGGCGGCGATGTCCGTGGCCGAGACCACGCCGACGGTGCTGAAGTCACCCCAGATGCACAGGGGCATCGTGAATTCCTTGGGGCCCTTGGCGGTCGTGTCCTTCGAGCTGAGCTTGAGCTCCTGGCACTTCATGACGGCGCCCTTGAAGCCGGCCGGCGTCATCGCCTTGGGCGTGCCGATGAATTCGGCCGTCGCCTTCTTGTTCTCCTCGCCCAGGCCCTTCTTCGCGGCGGCGAAGTAGAGGTCCACGGCCTTCTCCGGGGCGGCGATCTCGCCGTAGATGCCCTGGAAGTTCAGCGACTTGAGCGACAGCGGGTTCGACGGGTCGCCGGACTGGTAGTCCATGCCGGCCTGGGCGGGGTCCTTGATGCCCGCCGCCTCGGCCTCCTTGCGGTCCTCGTCACTCAGGGTCTTCTGCGTGTACTTCGGGTTCTTCTTGAAGTCGCCCACCGCGTCCGGCGGGACGATCTTGTAGCCCTTGGTGGCCGCGGAGACGGCGCCCTCGGAGTCGCCGCCCTGCAGGAAGTACCAGCTGCCGCCCGCGATCACCGCGACCGCGACGACCGCGGCGATGACGATGCCCGTCTTCGACTTCTTCGGGGGCTGCTGCGGCGGCATCCCGCCGTACGGGGCCTGCGGCGGCACGCCGGGCTGCTGCGGGTAGCCGTAGCCGGCCTGCGGGGCGCCCTGGCCGTAGGGCGCCTGCTGCGGGGGCTGCTGCGGGTGTCCCTGCGGCGGCACGCCGGGCTGCTGCGGGTAGCCGTACCCGGGCTGGGGCGCGCCCTGGCCGTACGGACCGGGCGCGGGGGGCTGTTGCCCGTACGGTCCGGGCTGCTGAGGCTGCTGCCCGTACGGCCCTGGCTGGTTGTTGCTCATCCCGCGTCCCCCAATGAGGTGGCTTATACGTCTCACACATCCTGACGGAAGCCGGAGGCGGGCAGGGCGGCGGGCCCCTGGATTACCGGTTTCATGACTGGACTGTTACCGCTCTAAACTGTGCCCCGTGACCGAGAACACGCAGACACCCAGCGCCCCCGACTCAGAACTGCCGACCCAGTACGCGCCGGCCGAGGTGGAGGGGAAGCTCTATGAGCGCTGGGTAGAGCGTGGGTACTTCACGGCCGACCCGGCGAGCGAGAAGCCGCCCTACACCATCGTCATCCCGCCGCCGAACGTCACGGGCTCCCTGCACCTGGGGCACGCCTTCCAGCACACGCTCATGGACGCCCTGACGCGCCGCAAGCGCATGCAGGGCTACGAGGCCCTGTGGCTGCCCGGCATGGACCACGCCGGCATCGCCACCCAGAACAAGGTCGAGCAGCAGCTCGCCGAGGAGGGCAAGTCCCGCCACGACCTGGGCCGCGAGGAGTTCGTCGAGCGGGTCTGGCAGTGGAAGGAAGAGTACGGCGGCAGGATCCTCGGCCAGATGCGCCGCCTCGGCGACGGGGTGGACTGGTCGCGCGAGCGCTTCACCATGGACGAGGGGCTGTCCCGCGCCGTCCAGACGATCTTCAAGAAGCTCTACGACGACGAGCTGATCTACCGCGCCGAGCGCATCATCAACTGGTGCCCCCGCTGCCTGACGGCCATCTCCGACATCGAGGTGGAGTACCAGGACGACGCGGGCGAGCTCGTCTCGATCCGGTACGGCGAGGGCGAGGACACCCTCGTCGTCGCCACCACCCGCGCCGAGACGATGCTCGGTGACACGGCCATCGCCGTCCACCCGGACGACGAGCGCTACAAGCACCTGGTCGGCCGGCTCGTCAAGCTGCCGCTCACCGACCGCTCCATCCCGGTCGTCGCGGACACGCACGTCGACCCGGAGTTCGGCACCGGCTGCGTCAAGGTGACGCCCGCCCACGACCCGAACGACTTCGCCATCGGGCAGCGCCACGGCCTGCCCAACATGACGATCATGGACGAGCGCGGTGTCATCACCGTCCACGGCCCCTTCCTCGGCCTGGACCGCTTCGAGGCCCGTTCGGCCGTCGTCGGCGCGCTGCGCGAGCAGGGCCGGATCGTCGCCGAGAAGCGCCCGTACCAGCACTCCGTCGGGCACTGCTCGCGCTGCAGCACGACCATCGAGCCCCGTCTGTCCCTCCAGTGGTGGGTCAAGGTCGAGACCCTCGCCCAGGCGGCCGGTGACGCGGTCCGCGACGGCCGGGTCGCGATCCACCCGCGGGAGATGGAGAAGCGCTACTTCGACTGGGTCGACAACCTCAACGACTGGTGCATCTCGCGCCAGCTGTGGTGGGGCCACCGGATCCCGGTCTGGTACGGCCCGGACGGCGAGGTCCTCTGCGTCGGACCGGACGACGAGGCGCCCACCGGCGAGGGCTGGACCCAGGACACCGACGTCCTGGACACCTGGTTCTCCTCCGGCCTGTGGCCCTTCTCGACGCTGGGCTGGCCGGAGAAGACCCCGGACCTGGAGAAGTTCTACTCCACCGACGTCCTGGTCACCGGCCACGACATCATCTTCTTCTGGGTCGCCCGGATGATGATGTTCGGCCTGTACGCCATGGACGGCGAGGCGCCCTTCAAGACGATCGCGCTGACCGGCCTGGTCCGCGACGAGCGCGGCAAGAAGATGTCGAAGTCCTTCGGGAACGTCGTCGACCCGCTCGACTGGATGGACAAGTACGGCTCCGACGCCGTCCGCTTCACCCTGGCCAAGGGCGCCAACCCCGGTACCGACGTCCCGATCGGCGAGGACTGGGTCCAGGCCTCCCGCAATTTCGCCAACAAGATCTGGAACGCCACGCGCTTCGCGCTGATGAACGGCGCGACGATCGAGGGCGGTCTGCCCCCGGTCGAGAAGATGTCGGCGACCGACCGCTGGATCCTGTCCCGTCTGAACAAGACGGTCGCCCAGGTGGACGCGTACTACGAGGACTTCCAGTTCTCCAAGCTCAGCGAGGCCCTCTACCACTTCGCGTGGGACGAGGTCTTCGACTGGTACGTCGAGCTGTCGAAGACGACCTTCTTCGCGGGCGGCGAGGGAGCGCAGGTCTCCGGCCGGGTCCTCGGCGAGGTCCTGGACACCACCCTGCGGCTGCTGCACCCGGTGGTCCCCTTCGTCACCGAGACCCTGTGGACCACGCTGACCGGCGGCGAGTCCCTGGTCGTCGCCGACTGGCCGAAGGACAGCGGCTTCCGCGACGAGGCCGCCGAGGCGGAGATCGAGAACCTCCAGGCCGTGGTCACCGAGGTCCGCCGCTTCCGCGCCGACCAGGGGCTCCAGCCCGGCCAGAAGGTCCCGGCCCGCCTCGACCTGGCCGGTACCGCGCTGGCCGCGCACGAGGGCGCCATCCGCCAGCTGCTCCGTCTGCTGCCGGCGGGCGAGGACTTCAGCGCCACCGCGACCCTCCCGGTCGCCGGCGCCACGGTCGCGCTGGACCTGTCGGGCACCATCGACGTGGCCGCCGAGCGCAAGCGCCTCTCCAAGGACCTCGGCGCCGCCGAGAAGGAGAAGCAGCAGGCCGAGGCGAAGCTCGGCAACGAGGCCTTCCTGGCCAAGGCCCCCGACAACGTCGTGGACAAGATCAAGGGCCGTCTTGCCAAGGCCGAGGCGGACATCGCCCGGATCAAGGCCCAGCTGGACGGGCTGCCGCCCGCCTAGCAGCCCGTAGCGGTACGAAGAAGGCCCCCGCGCCGGCCGGCGCGGGGGCCTTCGCCGTGTGCCCGCCCCGTGCGGGGCCGGGCGCCACAGGGCGCGGCCGCTGAAGTCCGCCAGGACCCGCGCGGCCACCAGGCGTACACGGGCGATGGCGCCGACCCCGTGAAGCGCGGCCCGGCGGGGGCAGAACGGGAGGACCCGCGCACGCGGGGTCGTCCGCTCACTGTCCCGGGATGTCCGGAGTGCCCCACATCACGTGCCCCGGGGTCCGCGCGGCCCCGATCCGCTCCGGCGAGCACGGATGATGGAGGACATGCACGTCAAGCCCGTCGCCTCGGCGCCCCACCGGGCCGTGGCCGCCGGCCGCCGGCTCGCCGAGGGCTGGGCGGGCTCGCCGAGGGCGCTGGACGTGCTCACGGCCCTGGGCTGCCTGGTCCTGATGTCGCTGGACCTGCCGGGCCTGGCCGCCGCGGACAACTCGCTGGGTGGCCCGCTCGCCGCCTGCGTCCTTGCCGCCGGCTGCGCGACCCTGCTGCTGCGGCGCCGGATGCCCTGGCTGTCGTTCCTCGCGGCGCTCCTGTTCATCGGCTGGCTGCACGAGCTGACCCTGATCCAGTTCGCGCTGTACTCGGTGGGCCGCTACCGCGGGCGCCGGGCCGGGATTCTGGCCACGCTGGCCTACGTGGGCTTCGCGCTGGTGGTGTTCAGCGTGCCGGGCTGGCCCGGGCCGCGGGTCGAAACCCTCAGCTCCTTCCTCAGCCTGGTGGTGCCCATCGGGGTGCTCGCCTCGGCCGTCGGCATCGCCGCGTACCGGCACGACCTGGTGGCGGAGCTCACCGCGCGGCGGGCCGAATCGGCCGTGCTCCAGGCGGTCCAGCAGGAGCGCACCTCGGTCGCCCGCGACGTCCACGACTTCGTCGGGCGTGAGCTGACGCTGCTGACGGTGCGCTCCGAGGTGCTGTCGGTGCGGGCGCGGGAGACGGCCCACGCGCAGGACTTCGAGGAGCTGGCCGACACCGCGCGCCGGGCCCACCTGGTGCTGAACGACATCATCGTGCAGCGCGGGGAACGGGCGGCGACCCCCGGCGTCGACGGGCTGCCCCCGCTCGCCGAGGCGAGCGGGCGCGCCGGGTCGCCGGTACGGCTGCTCCTGGACCGGGAGGCGCACGCGCTGTCGCCGCTGCGGCAGGCGGCGGTCTACCGGGTGGTGCAGGAGTGCCTGACCAACGCCGCCAAGCACGCGCGCGGGGAGACCGTCGACGTGTCGGTCGCGGTGGAGGGGCCGCGGGTGCGGATCGCCGTGCGCAACGGGCTGCCCGAGCGGACCCCGGGCCGGGCCCCCGTGTCGGCGGGCTCGGGCACGGCGAGCATGGCCGAGCGGGTGCGCAGCCTGGGCGGAACCCTGAGCACGACGCGCACCGAGGACGCGTACGTCGTCGTCGCGACGCTGCCGCGGCGCTGAGGCAGCCGGCCGCCCCCGGACCGCTCCGGCCGGGTCCCCCGGACCGCCCGGGCCGGCCCCGCGGACCGCCCGGGCCGGACCCCCGGACCGCCCCCGCCCGGACCCCCGGATCGCTCCCGCCCGGACCCGCGGACCGCTCCCGCCCGCGGCCCGCTCCGCCGTCCGTAGACTGGGCCCCGTGAGTGAGCAGCAGCCCGAGAGCCACGGCCCCGACGATCTTGACCCCGTCCACGACGAGTTCGACCAGATCGTCGCGGAAGAGTCCGACCGCGATCCCGACCTGGCGGTGATCGAGGCCGGAAGCCGCACCCTGCGCGCCCAGGCCGGGCCGCCGCAGGGCGACCCGGTACCCGCCCACCCCACCGACCCGGAGGTCGCGAAGGCGCTCCTGGAGGTGGAACAGGAGCTCGCCACCCGCTGGGGCGAGACCAAGCTGGAGCCGTCCGTGGCGCGCATCGCCGCGCTGATGGACCTGCTGGGCGACCCGCAGCGCGCGTACCCCTCGATCCACGTGACCGGCACGAACGGCAAGACAAGCACGGCCCGCATGATCGAGGCCCTGCTGAACGCCTTCGAGCTGCGCACCGGCCGCTACACCAGCCCGCACGTGCAGTCGGTCACCGAGCGCATCAGCCTCGACGGGGCGCCGATCTCCGCCGAGCGGTTCGTGGAGACGTACCGCGACATCAAGCCGTACGTGGAGATGACCGACGCCGCCCAGGAGTACCGGCTGTCGTTCTTCGAAGTGCTCACCGCGATGGCGTACGCGGCCTTCGCGGACGCGCCCGTCGACGCGGCCGTGGTCGAGGTCGGCATGGGCGGCACCTGGGACGCGACCAACGTCATCGACGGCTCGGTCGCGGTGATCACCCCGATCAGCCTGGACCACACCGACCGGCTCGGCTCCACGCCCGGCGAGATCGCGCAGGAGAAGGGCGGCGTCATCAAGCAGGACGCCACCGTGATCCTGGCGCAGCAGCCGGTGGACGCGGCGCAGGTGCTCCTGAAGAAGGCCGTCGAGGCGGACGCGACGGTGGCCCGCGAGGGCATGGAGTTCGGCGTCGTCTCGCGCGAGGTCGCGGTGGGCGGGCAGCAGCTGACGCTGCGCGGTGTGGGCGGCGAGTACGACGGCATCTTCCTGCCGCTGTACGGCGCGCACATGGCCCACAACGCGGCGGTGGCGCTGGCCGCGGTCGAGGCCTTCTTCGGCATCGGCCAGGAGCACGCGCGGGTGCTGGACGCGGAGACCGTACGGAAGGCCTTCGCCTCGGTGACCTCGCCGGGCCGGATGGAGGTCGTACGGCGCAGTCCGACGGTGGTCCTGGACGCGGCCCACAATCCGGCGGGCGCGGCGGCCACCGCGGAGGCGGTCACCGAGTCCTTCGGGTTCAGCCGCCTGGTCGGGGTCGTGGCCGCCAGCGAGGGCAAGGACGTCCGCGGGGTGCTGGAGGCCTTCGAGCCGATCTTCGCGGAGGTGGTCGTGACGGAGAACTCCAGCCACCGGGCGATGGGCGCGGACGAGCTCGCGGGCATCGCGGTCGAGGTCTTCGGCGCGGACCGGGTGCAGGTGGAGCCGAGGCTGGACGACGCCCTGGAGGCGGCGATCACCCTGGCGGAGGAAGAGGCCGAGTACGGAGGGGCCGGGGTCCTGGTGACCGGTTCCGTGATCACGGTGGGCGAGGCCCGCCTGCTGATGAAGAGGGGCTGAGGATGCGCACGCTGTGTGCGAGCACGCTGATCGGCGAGTTCTTCGTGATCGGCTTCGCGGGCCTGGTGGCCATGAAGGACCCGGACCTCACCCAGGCGGAGGTCTGGACGGTCTGCGGCGTCACGATGCTCCTGTCGGTGCTGCTGTGCGGGATGCTGTCGCGGCCCGGGGCGGTCCCGCTGGGCTGGGCCCTGCAGATCGGGCTGATCGCCAGCGGGTTCGTCGTCCCGACGATGTTCTTCCTCGGCGCCGTGTTCGCCGGCCTGTGGTGGTGCTCGGTGCACTACGGCCGCAGGATCGACGCGATCAAGGCCCGCTGGGCGGCCGCCCAGGAGCCGCCCGCGGCGCCTGACGCTGCGTGACGGCTCCCCCCGACGGCCCTGTAGATTCGTCCCACCGCACCCGTATGCCGCAAGGAGCCGCACCATGACCCAGCGCACCCTCGTCCTGCTCAAGCCCGACGCCGTCCGGCGGGGCCTGGTCGGCGAGATCATCGGCCGGATCGAGCGGAAGGCCGGCTGGACCATTCCCGCGCTGGAGCTGCGCACGCTGGACCAGGAGACCCTGGAGACGCACTACGGCGAGCACAAGGGCAAGCCCTTCTACGAGCCCCTCATGGGCTTCATGGCGAGTGGCCCCGTCGTCGCCCTGGTGGTGGAAGGGGAACGTGTGATCGAGGGTGTCCGCCAGCTGGCCGGACCCACCGATCCGATCGCCGCGGCGCCCGGCTCCATCCGGGGGGACTTCGGCACCGTCACCCGGGAGAACCTGATCCACGCGTCGGACTCCGAGGAGTCCGCGGAGCGCGAGCTGAAGCTTTTCTTCCCTGCTCTCTGAGCTGTCCGGGCACTCTTTCCTGACGTGACATCAGCCAAATAGCGCTCATGACCTGGGGCGACCGAAGTAATTTCGGTCGCCCTACGGTATATCCGGCCACGACCGGGAACGACTGGGCAGAACACGACGTCACCACTAGGGGGGCGGGTATCCGCTCCGGCGGGATTGCCGGAGTCCCGTCGCGCGGTGTCCGTACCCACGGCACTACGATGGGGCCTCCACCCACACACCCACCTCGCCGACCTGACAGCAGCCGCTATCAACTGGAAGGCCAGACGCTCCTCATGGGGAACAAGGGGAACAACATGTCGTTCATCGGCCGTGACATGGCGATCGACCTCGGGACCGCCAACACGCTGGTGTACGTGAGGGGCCGGGGAATCGTCCTGAACGAGCCGTCCGTGGTCGCCATCAACACGAACACCGGCGGCATCCTGGCGGTCGGCTCCGAGGCGAAGAAGATGATCGGGCGCACGCCCGGCAACATCGTCGCCGTACGACCCCTCAAGGACGGCGTGATCGCCGACTTCGAGATCACCGAGCGTATGCTCCGGTACTTCATCCTCAAGATCCACAAGCGCCGCTACCTGGCCAGGCCGCGCGTCGTGGTCTGCGTACCCTCCGGCATCACCGGAGTGGAGCGCCGCGCCGTCATCGAGGCGTCCACGCAGGCCGGTGCCCGCCAGGTGCACATCATCGAAGAGCCGATGGCCGCCGCCATCGGCGCGGGGCTGCCCGTCCACGAAGCCACCGGAAACATGGTCGTGGACATCGGCGGCGGCACCACCGAGGTCGCCGTCATCTCCCTCGGCGGAATCGTCACGGCACAGTCCATCCGGGTGGCCGGGGACGAGCTCGACAACGCGATCATCCAGCACATCAAGAAGGAGTACTCGCTCCTCCTCGGTGAGCGGACCGCCGAGCAGATCAAGATCACCATCGGGTCGGCCTACGACCTCGACAAGGACGAGCACACCGAGATCCGCGGCCGCGACCTGGTCTCGGGCCTGCCCAAGACCGTGGTCATCTCGGCCGCGGAGGTCCGCAAGGCCATCGAGGAGCCCGTCAACGCCATCGTCGACGCCGTGAAGACGACCCTCGACAAGTGCCCGCCGGAGCTGTCCGGCGACATCATGGACCGCGGCATTGTGCTGACCGGCGGCGGCGCCCTGCTGCGCGGCCTCGACGAGCGGCTGCGCCGCGAGACGGGCATGCCCATCCACATCGCCGAGGACCCGCTCGACTCCGTCGCCCTCGGCTCCGGCAAGTGCGTGGAGGAGTTCGAGGCGCTCCAGCAGGTCCTGGACGCCCAGCCGCGCCGCTGAGGCGGACTCCCCAGGCCGGGGGCCGTGCGGAACACAAGAATCCGCCGTACGGGTGCTACCGCGCCCGTGCGGCGGATCGTTGATATACAGGCAAAAGACCTGTGCGGGCTCCGGCTCCACGGGAGCGGCTCCGCCGCGAAGATCTCTACGAGGAAGGCACGCCGCCGCACGTGAGGGACACACGAGAGAGCCGGCTGCTCCTGGTACTTCTGATCGCCATCGCGTTCGCACTGATCACGGTGGACATCAGAGCAGGAGAGGATTCTCCGGTCGACGGTGCCCGGCAGGCCGCCGCAACGGTCTTCGGCCCGGTCGAAGAGGGCGTCGCGACCGCCGTCGACCCCGTCGCCAACGCCATAGGCGCGGTACGCGACTCCGGTGACCGCCACGACCGCATCGCCGGCCTGGAGCGCGAGAACGCCCGGCTGAAGGTCAGCCTGGGCAGCGAGGACCAGACCCGCAGCCGCGTCCGCGAGCTCGACGAGATGCTCAAGCGGGCCGGCGCCGGGCAGTACGGGATCAAGGGCGCCGAGGTCATCGCGATAGGAGCGGCCCAGGGCTTCTCCTGGACCGTCACCATCGACGCCGGCAGCAAGGACGGCATCGAGCGGGACATGACCGTCCTCAACGGGGACGGCCTCGTCGGCCGGGTCTCCACCGTCGGCCCCGACACCGCCACCGTCGTCCTCGCCAACGACCCCGACTTCACCGTCGGCACCCGTCTGGAGAAGACCGGCGAGCTCGGCTTCGCCACCGGCCAGGGCGACCGCGCCATGTCCGTCCAGATGCTCAACGGCAAGGCCAAGATCAACCCCGGCGACCGGCTCGTCACCTTCGGCTCGCGCGGCAACAAGCCGTTCGTGCCCGGCGTTCCGATCGGTGAGGTGATCAAGGTCGACCCCTCGCGCGGCGACCTGACCCGCACCGTCTGGGTGAAGCCGGCCGTCGCCTTCTCCCGCCTCGACATCGTCGGCGTCGTGGTGATGCCGCCGCGCGAGGACCCGCGCGACGCCGTCCTGCCGCCCAAGCCCGAGGCGCCCAAGCCCACCCCGACCGTCACCGTGACGGTCACCCCGTCCGCGTCCGCCGGTGTGGCCGGCAAGCCGGCCGACGAGTAGGAGCAGACCGCCCATGCGCTTCAACCGGATCCTGCTCTCGGCCACCCTCGTGGTCGTCGCCCTCGTCGTCCAGGTCACCGTCCTGGGCCGGCTCCAGCTGCCCGGGGCCGTCCCCGACCTGCTCCTGCTCACCGTCGTCGCCCTCGCGCTCGTGTACGGGCACGTCAGCGGCGCCCTGATCGGCTTCGGCGCCGGGCTCCTCGCCGACCTGGCCCCGCCCGCGGACCACGCCGCCGGACGCTACGCGCTCGTGCTCTGCCTCATCGGGTACCTCGTCGGCCTGGTCCGCCCCGACAACGGGCGCTTCCGCTCCGCCTGGGGCCCGATGCTGGCCGTCGTCGGCGCCGCGATCGGCTCCACCCTGCTGTACGCGGGCGTGGGCGCCCTCGTCGGGGACACCGCCGCCCGCCACGTCGGCTTCACCGGCCTGCTGCTGACCGCGATCTTCTACGACCTGCTGCTCGCGCCCTTCACCGTGCCGTTCATCATGGCCCTGGCCCGGCGCGCCGAGAACGACCCGATGGCCGTCGAGGCCGGCGGCGGCCCCGCCCAGGGCAAGGACGTCTCCTCCGGCTGGCTGGCCGGCGGCACCGGCCTGCGCATCGGCAGCCAGCGCGGCGGCCTGCGGCTGAAGACCGCGCGGGGCCGGGCCGCCCGGGCCGGCCGCATAAAGGGCGTCAAGGTCGTGAAGAGCGTGAAGAGCGTCAAGAAACTGTGACGAGGGAGCAGCGGTGACCAACACTGCGGAAACCGGCCGCACCTCCCGGGTGCGCATCAGGCTCGTCATGATCCAGGTACTCGTCCTCTCGATGTTCCTCACCCTCGCCGGACGCCTGTGGTACCTCCAGGTCCGCAACGGCCAGGAGTACTACGACGAGGCCAAGAGCAACCACGTCCAGCAGGTCGTCCAGCCGGCCGTGCGCGGCTCGGTCCTCGACGCCCGCGGGGTCGCGCTCGCCGACAACGAGACCCGCCTGGTCGTGTCCGCCAGCCGTACGGCCCTGATGAAGATGCCGGACAAGGGCAAGGGCGTCATGACCCGCCTCGCCGGCGTCCTGGACATGAGCCCGCGAGAGGTCATGGACAAGGTCCGGCTCTGCGACTCCCAGACCCCCAGGCCCTGCTGGAACGGCTCCCCGTACCAGCCGATCCCGGTCACCCTCGAGGCCACCACGCAGCAGGCGCTGCAGCTGCGCGAACGCCCCGAGGAGTTCCCGGGCATCACCGCCGAGCCCACCGCGGTCCGCCGCTACCCGGCGCCCGGCGGGGCCCGCACCGCGCAGGTGCTCGGCTACCTCTCGCCGGTCACCGACGAGGAGATCCAGAAGGCCAAGAACACCGACTCGCCGCACCTGCGCTCCGACCAGGTGGGCCGCTCCGGGATCGAGCGCACCTACGACAAGGAGCTGCGCGGCAAGGCGCAGGTCACCTCGTACGAGGTCGACAACCTCGGCCGGGTCATGGGCCAGACCAAGTCCGACCCGGGCGTGGCCGGGTCCACCCTCGTCACGAGCATCGACGCCCGGGTCCAGGCCGTCGCCGAGTACGAGCTCCAGCAGGCGATGAAGACGGTCCGTCAGGAGACCGACAAGATCACGGGCCGCAAGTACGAGGCGGACTCGGGCGCCGTGGTGGTCATGGAGGTCAAGACCGGCCGGGTCGTCGCGATGGCCTCCCAGCCCGACTACGACCCCAATGCCTGGGTCGGCGGCATCTCGGCCACGGACTACGCCACGCTCACCAGCAAGAACTCCAACTACCCGCTGCTCAACCGGGCCATCCAGGGCCAGGCCCCCGCGGGCTCCATCTTCAAGGTGGTGTCGGCCAGCGCGGCCGTGCGGGCCGGCTACGCCTTCGGCGACAAGTACAACTGCAGCAGTTCCTACAGCCTCGGCGGCCGGAGCTTCGCGAACTTCGAGTCCAAGGGACACGGCCCCATCACCCTCGGCGACGCCCTCAAGTTCTCCTGCAACACCGTCTTCTACGCCCTCGGGCACAAGGAGTGGCAGCGAGACGGGGGCCTGAGCCCCAAGAAGGACGCCCACGACTGGTTCTACCGGACCGCCCGCGAGTTCGGGCTCGGGTCCGAGACGAAGATCGACCTGCCGAACGAGGTCACCGGCCGCATCCCCGACCGCCGGTGGAAGAAGAGCTTCTGGGCGGCCAACAAGAACTCGTGGTGCAAGCAGGGCAAGAAGGGCGGCACCTACGTCGAGCAGATCGCCTACGAGAGCTGCCTGGAGGGCAACCAGCTCAAGGCGTTCGACAGCATCAACTTCGCCATCGGCCAAGGCGACGTGCTCGTCACCCCCATCCAGATGGCCACCGCCTACTCGGCCATCAGCAACGGGGGCACCCTCTACAACCCCACCGTCGGCAAGGCCGTGATCAGCCCCGACGGCAAGCACGTCAAGATGATCAAGCCCCGGTCCCACGGCAGGCTGCCGATCGACGCCCAGACCGTCCGCAACCTCGACAAGGGCCTGCGCTCCGTCGTCGAGCCCGGCGGCACCGCCGCCTGGCGCTTCGGCGGCTGGCCCCTGGACAAGATCCCGATGCGGGCCAAGACCGGCACCGCCCAGGTCTACGGCAAGCAGACCACCTCGTGGCTGGCCACCTACACCGACGACTTCGCGATCGTCATGACCATCTCCCAGGGCGGCACCGGCTCCGGAGCCTCCGGCCCCGCCGTCCGCACCATCTACAACGCCATCTACGGGCTCGACATGGAGGGCAATCAGGACCCGAAGCGGGCCCTGCTGCTCAAGCCGGAGGCGAAACTGCCCCGGATCCTGCCCGACGGCTCCATCGAAGCCCCCGACATCAAGCCGTACGTGCCGCCGTCCCCGGAGGAGCTCGTGCCGCCCGCACTCGCCGGACCGCCCCCCGCACGGCAGGACTGAAGGACATGCAGACCGCGAACAAGTTCTCCGTATCCCGCTACGCGCCCGAGCGCGGCGGGCTGGCCAAGCTCACCGCCCGCGACTCCATGGTGCGCAGGCTTGACTGGCCGATACTCCTCTCGGCGCTCGCGCTGTCCCTCCTCGGCTGCCTCCTCGTCTGGTCGGCGACCCGCAACCGGACCTCCCTGAACCAGGGGGACCCGTACTACTTCCTCTACCGGCACGCGCTGAACACCGGCATCGGCCTGGTCCTGATGATCGGCACGATCTGGCTCGGCCACCGCACCCTGCGCGGCGCCGTGCCCGTGCTGTACGGGATCTCACTGCTGCTGATCATCGCGGTGCTCACCCCGCTCGGCGCCACCATCAACGGGGCCCACGCGTGGATCGTGATCGGCGGCGGATTCTCCCTGCAGCCCTCCGAGTTCGTGAAGATCACGATCATCGTGGGCATGGCGATGCTGCTGGCCACCCGGGTGGACGCGGGAGACCTCGCCCACCCCGACCACCGGACGGTCGTCAAGGCGCTCTGCCTGGCGGCCGCCCCCATGGGCATCGTCATGCTGATGCCCGACCTCGGCTCCGTGATGGTCATGGTCGTCATCGTGCTGGGCGTACTGCTCGCCTCCGGCGCCTCCAACCGGTGGGTGCTGGGCCTGCTCGGAGCCGGCGCCGGCGGAGCCGTCCTGATATGGCAGCTCGGCGTCCTGGACGAGTACCAGATCAACCGCTTCGCCGCCTTCGCCAACCCCGAGCTGGACCCGGCGGGCGTCGGCTACAACACCAACCAGGCGCGGATCGCGATCGGCTCCGGCGGCCTCACCGGCTCCGGACTCTTCAAGGGTTCCCAGACCACCGGCCAGTTCGTCCCGGAGCAGCAGACCGACTTCGTCTTCACGGTGGCGGGGGAGGAGCTCGGCTTCATCGGGGGCGGCCTCATCCTGTTCCTGCTGGGCGTCATCCTCTGGCGGGCCTGCATGATCGCCCGCGAGACCACCGAGCTGTACGGGACGATCGTGTGCGCCGGCATCATCGCCTGGTTCGCCTTCCAGTCCTTCGAGAACATCGGCATGACCCTCGGGATCATGCCGGTGGCCGGACTCCCGCTGCCCTTCGTCTCGTACGGGGGGTCGTCGATGTTCGCCGTGTGGGTGGCCGTCGGACTCCTCCAGTCGATCAAGGTGCAGCGGCCCTTGTCGGCCTAATCCGCCGTTCACCCTGGAGTCGTGATCCGTTCGGTACTAAATTCGGTCCATGGCGGACACGAAGCGCGAGATCGAGCGGAAATTCGAGTTCACGGGGAACGGCGGGAAGCGGTCCGGGAAGGCCCGGCGCTCCGTGCCCGACCTGACGGGCACGGCCGGCATCACGGCCGTGGCCGACCGGGGCACCGTCGAGCTGGACGCCGTCTACTACGACACCTCCGACCGGCGGCTCGCCGCCGACGGCGTCACCCTGCGCCGCAGAACGGGCGGAGAGGACGCCGGCTGGCACCTCAAACTGCCCGTCTCCCCGGGGGTCCGCGACGAGATCGCGGCCCCGCTCGGCGACACCGTCCCGGCCTCCCTGGCCGACCTCGTACGCTCCCGCGTCCGCAACTCCGCCCTGCTCCCGCAGGTCCGGCTGGCCTCCTCACGGCGCATCAGTCACCTGCTCGACGCCGACGGCGGCCTCCTCGCGGAGCTGGCCACCGACACGGTCCGCGCGGAGCGGGGCGAGGCCACCGCCGCCTGGACCGAGGTCGAGGTGGAGCTCGCCGACGGCGTGGACCCCGAGCTGCTCGACGCGGTCGAGGAGGTGTTCCGCAAGGCCGGCCTCACGGTCTCCGACGCCCCCTCCAAACTCGCCCGAGCCCTCGCCGAGACCGGCGCGGCGCCCCCCGCCCGCACCGCGTACCCCGGCCACGACGGCACGGCCGGCGCCCACGTGCTCGCGTACCTGCGCGCCCAGCGCGACAGCCTGGTCGCCCAGGACCCGGCCGTGCGGCGGAACCTGCCGGACTCCGTCCACCAGATGCGGGTCGCCACCCGCCGGCTGCGCAGCGCCTTCAAGACCTACCGCAAGGTGCTCGACCGCGACACCACCGACCCGGTCGGCGAGGAACTGCGCTGGCTTGCGGCCGAACTCGGCGTCGACCGCGACCAGGAGGTGCTGCTGGAGCGGATCCAGGGCCACCTCGACGAGCTCCCGCGCGCCCTGGCCATGGGCCCGGTCCGCACCCGGCTGCGCGTGTGGCACACCACCCGCCGCGCCGGGTCGCGACGCCGGGCCATGGCCGTGCTCGACGGCAAGCGGTACGCCGCCCTGCTGGACACCCTCGACGCCCTGCTCGACGGCCCCCCGCTGCTGGAGTCCGCCGCCCGGTCCGCGCGCGACGTGCTGCCCCGCGCGGTGCTGCGCGACTACGAGCGGCTCGCCGGACGGGTCGAGCGCGCCCTCGCCTTGGAGGGGGGAGAGGAGCGGGACGTGGCCCTGCACGAGGCCCGCAAGGCGGCCAAGCGCGCCCGCTACGCGGCGGAGGCGGCCGTCCCGGCGCTCGGCAAACCCGCGAAACGCCTGGCCAAGGCGGTCAAGTCGGTCCAGACCCTGCTCGGCGACCACCAGGACGGAGTGGTGGCCCGGGAAGCCCTGCGCGGCCTCGCCGTCCAGGCCCAGGGCGCCGGGGAGCCGGGCTTCACCTGGGGCGTGCTCTACGCCCGCGAGGAGGCACTGGCCGAGCGGAGCGAACGCGAGCTTCCGGACGTATGGGCCGCCGCGGCGGACCCGGAGCTGCGGGCGTCCCTGCGGTGATCACGCGGGCGGGGGGCCGCTGTGCCTCGGGGTACGCTTGAGAGTCGCCCCCTGCCCGCTTCATGAAAGTCGCGTGATGACCGAGTCGGTCTTCCCTCAGCTAGAGGCCCTGCTTCCGCACGTACAGAAGCCGATCCAGTACGTCGGCGGGGAGCTGAACTCCACCGTCAAGAACTGGGACGCATGTGACGTCCGCTGGGCGCTCATGTACCCGGACGCGTACGAGGTCGGGCTCCCGAACCAGGGCGTCATGATCCTCTACGAGGTGCTCAACGAGCGCGAGGGCGTGCTCGCCGAGCGCACCTACAGCGTGTGGCCGGACCTCGAAGCACTGATGCGCGAGCACAAGGTGCCCCAGTTCACCGTCGACAGCCACCGCCCGGTGTCGGCCTTCGACGTCTTCGGGCTCTCCTTCTCCACCGAGCTCGGCTACACCAACATGCTGACGGCCCTGGACCTCGCGGGCATCCCGCTGGAGGCCAGGAACCGCACCGTCGACCACCCCATCGTGCTCGCCGGCGGCCACGCGGCCTTCAATCCCGAGCCGATCGCCGAGTTCATCGACTGCGCGGTCATCGGAGACGGCGAGCAGGCCGTCCTCGACATGACCGAGATCATCCGGGCGTGGAAGGCGGAGGGCCGCCCGGGCGGGCGCGAAGAGGTCCTCCTGCGCCTGGCGAAGACCGGCGGCGTCTACGTCCCGGGCTTCTACGACGTCGAGTACCTGCCGGACGGCCGCATCGGCCGCGTGGTCCCGAACCGCTCCGGCGTGCCGTGGCGCGTGTCCAAGCACACCGTCATGGACCTCGACGAATGGCCCTACCCCAAGCAGCCCCTGGTCCCGCTCGCCGAGACCGTCCACGAGCGCATGTCCGTGGAGATCTTCCGCGGCTGCACCCGCGGCTGCCGTTTCTGCCAGGCCGGCATGATCACGCGCCCCGTGCGGGAGCGAAGCATCACCGGCATCGGCGAGATGGTGGAGCGCGGCCTCAAGGCGACGGGCTTCGAGGAGGTCGGCCTGCTGTCCCTGTCCTCGGCGGACCACACCGAGATCGCGGACATCGCCAAGGGCCTGGCCGACCGCTACACCGACGACAAGGTGGGCCTGTCCCTCCCGTCGACCCGGGTGGACGCCTTCAACGTCGACCTGGCCAACGAGCTGACCCGCAACGGCCGCCGCTCCGGTCTGACCTTCGCCCCCGAGGGCGGCTCCGAGCGCATGCGCAAGGTCATCAACAAGATGGTCTCGGAAGAGGACCTGATCCGGACGGTCGCCACCGCCTACGGCAACGGCTGGCGCCAGGTCAAGCTCTACTTCATGGTCGGCCTGCCGACCGAGACCGACGAGGACGTGCTCCAGATCGGCGACATGGCGGTCAACGTCATCGCCAAGGGCCGCGAGGTCTCCGGCCAGAACGACATCCGCTGCACGGTGTCGATCGGCGGATTCGTGCCGAAGCCCCACACCCCCTTCCAGTGGGCGCCGCAGCTGTCGGCCGAGGAGACGGACGCCCGCCTGGGCAAGCTCCGCGACAAGCTCCGCGGGGACAAGAAGTACGGCCGCTCCATCGGCTTCCGCTACCACGACGGCAAGCCGGGCATCGTCGAGGGCCTGCTCTCGCGCGGCGACCGCCGCATCGGCGACGTCATCCGCGCCGTGTACGAGTCCGGCGGCCGCTTCGACGGCTGGCGCGAGCACTTCAGCTACGACCGCTGGATGACGGCGGCCGAGAAGGCGCTGCCCGCGTACGGCGTGGACGTGGCCTGGTACACGACGCGCGAGCGCACCTACGAAGAGGTCCTGCCCTGGGACCACCTGGACTCCGGTCTCGACAAGGACTGGCTCTGGGAGGACTGGCAGGACGCCCTCGACGAGACCGAGGTCGAGGACTGCCGCTGGACCCCGTGCTTCGACTGCGGCGTCTGCCCCCAGCTCGACCTGGACATCCAGATCGGCCCGACGGGCAGGAAGCTGCTGCCGCTGTCGGTCGTGAAGTAGCCGGTAGCACTGCGCACGCAGAGGCCCCCGCCGATGACGGCGGGGGCCTCTGCGTGCGTCGTGCGGAGCGTGTCCGCCGACACGGAAAAGCGCCCGGAGCGCCCGAAACCCGGCGCGGGCCGGTGTACGACAGGCGCTGTTCGTCCCCCCGCACGGGAACCGTCGAGGTCACGGGCGCGTACTCTGGGTAGTACGACAGCCGCAGGCAACGCGCCCGCCCCCGAGACCTCCCTCCCCGAACGGCAGGGGTGAGCCGGAGGCAGGGCGTGGCCCGCCGGCTCCACGGACACCAGGGCGACGCGCGAGCCGCGAAGCCCCGCACAAGGAGAAGAACCACTGGGCAAGCGACAGCCCGAAGGCCCGCCTCCCGCACCGGTGGTGCAGCGCATCCGACTGCGCTACACCAAGCGCGGCCGCCTCCGGTTCACCAGCCACCGCGACTTCCAGCGCGCCTTCGAGCGGGCCCTGCGCCGCGCCGAGGTGCCCATGGCGTACTCGGCCGGCTTCACCCCCCACCCCCGCGTCTCGTACGCGAACGCCGCCCCGACCGGGACGGGCAGCGAGGCCGAGTACCTGGAGATCGCCCTCGCCGCGCCGCGGGACCCGGAGAAGCTCCGGGCCCTGCTGGACGAGTCCATGCCGAGCGGCCTCGACATCATCGACGCCGTGGAGGCCCGCACCTCGGGCCTCGCCGACCGGCTGACCGCCTCCGTGTGGGAGCTGCGCCTGGACGGCGTGGAGCCCGCCGAGGCCGAGCGGGCCGTGGCGGCCTTCCTCGCCGCCGAGTCCGTGGAGGTCCAGCGCCTTACGAAGAACGGCATGCGGACCTTCGACACGCGCGGCGCGGTGGTCAGCCTGGAAGCGCTGTCCGCCCCGGCTGATAGGCCCCTGGACAGTGCCTGTGCGATACTGCGGCTGGTTGTTCGGCATCTGACACCTGCCGTGCGACCCGACGACGTCCTGTCCGGTCTCCGAGCTGTGGCCGACCTGGCGCCGCCGGTCCCCTCAGCGGTGACCAGGCTGGCGCAGGGGCTCTTCGACGAGGAGTCCGGCACGGTGACCGACCCGCTCGCGCCCGACCGCGACGCTGACACGGCCGCTCCACCCACGGCCGCCGTGACAGCCGACGCGAAGGCGCCGGAAGGTCCCGCCGCGTAGGGATCGTCGTTGTCGCGCAGCCCTGGCACTCGGGAGCCACCTGGGTCGGGCAGCGCATTGACCTGAAGACTTCCGCCAGGCCGTACGGATGAACTCGTACGGAACCGGCGGCCATGGACTACAGCTCCCGTGTGGCGAACGCGCCCCGGAGGCCGGCTCCGCGCTCATTACGCGGAGGCGTGCCGGACCGGACGTCAGCCGCGGCGCCCGGGAGCGTGACGGGAGAACCGCCCGCAATGCTCAACAACGAAAACGACACCACCCCCGCCAACGCCGACAGCGGCAGCCCCAGCGACAACCC
>NZ_JBHXSC010000030.1:66499-76712 GCF_042716505.1 Streptomyces sp. NPDC058674 | reverse complement strand
ATCCGCCGCGGCGTCCGGCCCGTTGACGGCTGCGGCCCCGAACCGCCCGCGGCGGGCGACGTGGTCCCCGCCCCGGGGCGAGACCCGCCGGGCCACCGTCCGGCCGCGGCCCGGCGCCGGGCGCGGGCACGACTGTCGGACGGGGCCGATATCCTCTGTGACCATGCTCGACGACCGTACGACCGCAGAGACGATGTGGCCGACCGCGTACCCACAGGGGTACGCGGTCGTCGACGTGGAGACCACCGGGCTCGCCCGGGACGACCGGATAGTCTCCGCCGCCGTCTACCGGCTCGACGCGCAGGGCAACGTCGAGGACCACTGGTACAGCCTGGTCAACCCGCAGCGGGACCCGGGGCCGGTGTGGATCCACGGCATCACCAGCGACATGCTCCGGGGCGCCCCGCTCTTCGGGGACATCGCCGAGGAGTTCGCCGGGCGGCTCGCCGACCGGGTGCTGGTCGCGCACAACGCGATCTTCGACTGGCAGATGATCGCCCGGGAGTACGCGCGCGCCGCCGCGACGGCGCCGGTCCGTCAGCGGCTGTGCACCATCGCCCTGTCGAAGGAGCTGAACCTCCCGCTGCCCAACCACAAGCTGGAGTCGCTCGCCGCGCACTTCGGCGTGGTCCAGCAGCGCGCCCACCACGCGCTCGACGACGCCCGGGTGCTCGCGGAGGCGTTCCGCCCCTCCCTGCACGCGGCCGCCCGGGACGGCGTACGGCTTCCGCTGCTGGAGTGCCGCCCGTTGACGGAGTGGTCGGACTCGCCCGCCGCGCCCCGGGTGGGCCACCAGGCCTCGTACGGGAGCGGCAGCTGGCGCGCCTCGCGCAGGCGCCCGCCGTGCCCGCACCCGAACCCGGGGCGCTTCGAGGACGGCAAGCCGCTGAAGCAGGGCATGCGCATCGCCTTCTCCGGTGACACCTCGGTGGACCGCGAACTGCTGGAGGACCGGGCCGTCGAAGCCGGCCTGCACATCGCGACGAGCATGTCGCGGCTCACCAGCCTTCTGGTGACCAACGACCCCGACTCCGCCACCTCCAAGACGGTCAAGGCGAAGTCCTTCGGCACCCCGGTGGTGGACGAGGCGGCCTTCACGCACCTGCTGCGCGACGTGGCGCCCGCGGACGAAGACTGAGCCGAGCGCCGCCGGGCACGGCGCCGCCGCGCAGGGGCCGGCGCGCAGGACCTTCGGTGCCCCGGCGCCGGACCCGCCCGGACCGTGCGTTGCGCCGGCCGGGTGCAGGGGCGGCGACTCACCCCCGTGGATCTTGTTCCGTCCCCCCGTCGTGCGCAGCATTCGGCGCATGGCACGTTGTGAGGTCTGCGGAAACGATTACGGCATGTCCTTCGAGGTGCACGCGCAGGGCGCCGTGCACGTCTTCGACTGCTTCTCCTGCGCCATCCACCGCATGGCGCCGATCTGCGAGCACTGTCGCGTGCAGATCATCGGGCAGGGCGTCGAGGCGGAGGGCCAGTGGTTCTGCGGGGCGCACTGCGCCCGCGCGGAGGGGAAGGCGGGTGTCGTCGACCGCGTCTGACTCCCCCTCCCCCGCGGCTTCCCCGGCGTGCGGGCCCGGCCCGGGCCGCAGGACGCCCCCTGCGCCACGACCCCGGACGGCCACCCGGCCGCCCGGGCCCCCGCGGCTGGGGGTACCGTCGTGGGCGTGTACCGCTTTGTGCTGACCCGGCAGTGGGTGTGCCTCACCCTCGTCGCCCTCGCCCTCATCCCCGCGATGATCAAACTCGGGTTCTGGCAGTTCCACCGCCATGAGCACCGGGTCGCACAGAACCGGCTGATCGAGACCAACCTGCGGGCGGAGCCGGTCCCCGTCACCGAGATCACCTCCCCCGGCCACCGGGTCCCCCGCGCGGACTTCTGGCGTGCGGTCACCGCGACCGGTGCGTACGACACCGCGCACGAGGTGGTGGTGCGGATGCGGACCGACAACGACGACAAGGTCGGCTACCACGTCCTGACCCCGCTGGTCCTCGCCGACGGCCGGGTCGCCCTGGTCAACCGGGGCTGGGTGCCGGGCGGCGACGACCCCCGCGCGTACCCGCCCGTACCGGCCGCGCCCGCGGGCGAGGTGACGGTCACCGGCCGGCTGAAGGCCGACGAGACCAGCGGCGGCAGCGGCATCAAGGACCGCAAGGGCCTCCCGGACCGCCAGGTGATGCTGATCAACAGCACGCGGTTCGCGTCCCCGGCCGGGCCGGTCCTCGGCGGCTATCTGGAACTCACCGGTCCGGCGCCCTCGGGCGGGAGCCCCCAGATGATCGCCGAGCCCGACCACGACTCCATCGGCCCGCACATGGCGTACGCCGTCCAGTGGTGGCTGTTCGCGGCCGCGGTCCCGGTGGGCTGGGTGGTCCTCGTACGGCGCGAGAGGCGCGACCGCGAGGAGGCCCGGGCCGACGGCGAACCGGCCGGACGCGAGCCCGCGACGGCGTAGCGTGTCGGCATGGTCTTGGACTGGAAGACCGTGTCCACGTCGTCACCGGGGCCACCCGCGGCCTCGGCTTCGCCTCCGGCCGCGAACTGGCCGCCGAGGGCGCGAAGGTGCTCGTGACGGGACGGGACGAGCAGCGGGCGGCCGACGCCGCCGCCTCGCTCGGCCCCAGCGCCGTCGCAGTGGCGGCCGACAACGCCGACCCGGTGGCGGCCGCCCGCCTCATCGGCGTCATGGTGCCGGTCGACGGGGGCGCGCGGCACGGCTTCTGACCTGCCGCTACGCGGGGCGGGCCCGGACCGGTTCGGTCGGGGACCGTCCCGCGTGCGGCGGTCCGCCGCTCACGTCACGCGCTGGGCCCGGTGGGAGGTCACCTTCAGCCGGGCCTCCGCCGGCAGGGCCGGGAGGCCGGCCGAGGAGCGGGCGTGGTGCAGGACCGGTCCGGCCAGCGCCGCCAGGGCGTCGGCCGGGACGGCGTGGGGCTCCAGTTCCAGCGCGACCCGCAGCGCGGGCGCACCGCGCCGACCGCGCAGGGCGACCCGGCAGCGGGCGACGCCGTCCAGGGCGCCCGCCTCCGCGGCCACCGCCTCCTCCAGGGCCCGGCCCCGCAGCACGGCGAAGGCCCCGTCCCCGGTGTCGACCACCACGGCCTGGAGCCGCGGGCGCCTCAGTTGGGAGAGCAGCCACCACAGCGCCAGCAGCACGCACAGCGCGAGCGCGGCGGCCACCGCCCACCAGCGCCAGCCCTCGGTGTGCCAGTGGCGCTGGCGGGCCGCGGCCGTCAGCAGCGGCGCGTGCCGGCCGCCGAACGGCCACGAGGCCGTCAGCACCGCGGCTCCGGCGGCCAGCAGCACCAGCCCGACCAGCGCCAGCACGATCCGGTTCACCACCCCGAGCACCCTGCGCTCACCTCCCGATCCGTACGCGCGGCCGCGGCGGGTGCGCGAGGCCCAGTTCGTCGATGCCGACGGCGAGCACCTCGTCCAGGTCGGCCCGTACGTCGTCCAGTTCGCGGAAGTGCGAGGTGGCCCGGACCCGGACGTGGGAGCGGCCCACCCTGACCCGGACCGCGCGCACCCCGGACACCTCCATGGCCCGGTCCCGCAGCACCTGGGCCGCGGCCTTGCGGCCCAGGCCGGCCCGGACGGCCGGCTGCGGCCGGGGTTCCGCCTCCGGGAAGCGCTCCGCGTCCGTGACCGGGGGCGTCTGCACATCCGGCGTGCGCATCGGCAGAATCCCGCGGAGGCCGGGGGTCAGGGCCAGGACCAGGAGCACCGCCCCGGCCAGGGCCAGGGCTCCGCCGCCGATCAGGACCTCCGGATCCGCCGGGGCGTACCGCTCCAGCTGACCGGAGAGGTCTCGGCGCCAGGCCATCCCCGGGCGGTGCGCCCGTACCGCGACCAGGTCGTACAGCAGCAGACCCGCTCCGCCCAGCAGGGCGAGGGCGGTGAGGGCGGCCGGAATGCGCCGGGCGGACCGGAAGCGGGCCCCCGGACGAGCCGTCACCGCAGCCGCCGGTCCCGCCCGGCGGGGAGCCGGGTGTGGGCGGAGTGCAGGTGCTCGATGTCGACGGCCACCTCGGGTACCGCCATCTGCGCGCACTCCTCGATCCGGAGGGCCACCTGGCGGCGTACCGCGGCGCACTGGGCGGCGAGGTCGGAGGGGTAGCCGAGTTCCAGGCTCACCCGGACCCGTGCGATGTCGTGGTGCACCGTGACGGTGGCGTGTGGTGCGGCGGCCTCGCCCGGCCGCCCCGGCGGCGCGGTCAGGGCCTCCCGGGCAGCCTGCGCGGCGATCTTGGCGACGACCCGGTCGGCGATACGGGTGGCCCCCCGGTCGGCGGCGGCCACCCGGGGCGGGGTGGCCTTCGGCGTGCTCATCGGCCTCACCTGCCCCGGCCGTCGCGGCCGCGGTCACGCTCACGGTCCCGGGGGCGGAACAGGTCGCCCGGCTCCAGGTCCCCGTCGAGGAACCGGCCCAGGACGAAGCCGACGGCGCCGAGGGCGGCCACCAGCAGGAAGGCCCCGAAGCCGCCGAAATAACCGGCGAACCCCAACGCCATGCCGGCCACCAGGCCGACCACCGCCATGCTCATGCGGGCTCCTCTCGGCGGAACGGACGTACGGAACGCATGTACGGAACGGACGGGCGGAAGGTGCGGGCGGATGCGGGCGGCCGGGGGCCCGTCACCGCACTAGTGGAGCCTGGACTCCGGCTCCTCGTCTTCCTCGTCGGGCAGCTTGACGTCGCTGACCGCGATGTTGACCTCCACCACCTCCAGGCCCGTCATCCGCTCGACCGCCGAGATGACGTTCTCACGGACCGCCCGGGCCACGTCGCGGATCGACACGCCGTACTCGACGACGATCTCCAGATCGAGGGCCGTCTGGACCTCGCCCACCTCCGCCTTGACCCCGCGGCTGACGGAGGCCTTGGCACCGCCGGGCACCCGGTCGCGGACGGCGCCGAAGGTGCGGGACAGGCCGCTGCCGCTGCCCATCGCGTGGACGCCGACCACCTCGCGGGCGGCCAGCCCGGCGATCTTCTCGACCACCCCGTCGGCGATGCTCGTACGGCCTCGGTCTGCGGGGTCCTTGGAGAGTCCCCCTGATACGGATTCGGTCATCGCGTCTCCTGAGAAGTGGGAAGCCCCGGAAGGGGAAGCCTGCAGAGCCCCACGCGCCGCCGGACTCCCGACCACCGTAGGCCGCCGTCCCCGGCGGCGCTCGGGGTACTACGCCGGACGGTCGGGTCCGGCGCGTGTGGCTCCTGCCCCGCACCGGCCCGGACATGCGACCGCCCCGCCCTCCTGGCGGAGGGCGGGGCGGGGCGGAGCGGCGCGCGGCGGAGCGGCGGCCGGTGCGGGACCGGACGTCAGTCGGAGAGGCCCGCCAGGTCGCGCAGGCGGCGTGCCTGGGCCGCGCGCTCGGCGGCACGCTGGTCCTCGTAGGTGCGGGCGGACGCCCCGCGCAGCAGGGTCTTGGTCTCGATCACCGCGTCCCGCGGCGGGGCGAGCAGGGCGGTGGTGAGGTCCTGGACGGCGGCGTCGAGCTCGTCGGCCGGGACCACCAGGTTGGCGAGGCCCACCCGCTCGGCCTCCTCGGCGTGCACGGAGCGGCCCGTCGCACAGATCTCCAGCGCGCGGGCGTAGCCCACCAGACCGGTCAGCGGCTGGGTGCCGGCCAGGTCGGGGACCAGGCCCAGGCTGGTCTCGCGCATGGCGAACTGCACGTCGTCCGCGACCACGCGCAGATCGCACGCGAGCGCGAGCTGGAAGCCGGCTCCGATCGCGTGCCCCTGCACCGCGGCGACGGAGACGATGTCGTTGCGGCGCCACCAGGTGAAGGCCTCCTGGTACTCGGCGATGGTGGCGTCGAGCAGTTCGTCGGAACCGCGCGCCAGATCGATGAAGGACGGCTCGCCCTCGAAACCTTCGGGGGTGAACGCCTGCCGGTCGAGCCCCGCGGAGAAGGACTTGCCCTCACCGCGCAGCACGACGACCCGGACACTGCCCGGCAACAACCTTCCGGCCTCGGCCAAAGCCCGCCAGAGCGCGGGGGATTGGGCATTTCGCTTGGCCGGATTGGTCAGTGTCACCGTGGCGACCGTGTCGTCGACGGTGAGTCGTACGCCGTCCTTTTCGAGCAGAGCCATCCGTGTGCCTCCGGTGTGCAGTCGGCCGCGATCCCGGCCTAAGTGACTGCACAGTAACCACCCGGACGACCGGAGGGCCGACCGGGGGTCACCGAGGGAACCGCTGTTTCGGATGGAAACGGTGGAGCGGTGGATCGTCGGAACCGATGGGACCGGGGCGAATCAGGCCGTAGCGGCCTTCTTGCCACGTGTGGCGCCTCCGCGGCCACGCAGCGAGACCCCGGACTCACTGAGCATCCGATGGACGAATCCGTAGGACCGGCCGGTCTCTTCGGCCAGCGCCCGGATACTCGCACCGGAGTCGTACTTCTTCTTCAGGTCTGCCGCGAGCTTGTCGCGCGCGGCGCCGGTTACCCGGCTGCCCTTCTTCAGAGTCTCGGCCACCCGTGCCTCCTCGTGGGAAGTGCGCTCTGGACTTCTCATGATCACCCCTCCCACGCTTCCTGGCCACCCATTCCGCAAGGTCGATGCGACGGCATGTGCGCAACGGTGGACGGCCGAGCAGAACGGAATCTTCCCTTCCGGTGCATGACCTCCGTCACACTCCCCAGCCCCCGCCGGGAATCACCAGGTCAGGGGCCGAACGCCGGAAAGCGGAAGGCCCCGGCCGCGCACTTCGGGAAGTGCGGCCGGGGCCGTCGGGCGACGCGCAACGGTACGAGACCGTCTCACTCAGATGATGGATCACCGCTGAGCCGAATGATCCATAAGGGACTGGACCGGAAGCGGAACCGGATCAGGCGAGGGCCACGAGGTCCCGGTAGTCCGGTCCCCAGAGGTCTTCGACGCCGTCCGGGAGCAGGATGATCCGCTCCGGCTCCAGCGCCTCCACGGCGCCCTCGTCGTGCGTGACGAGGATGACGGCGCCCTTGTACGTGCGCAGCGCGCCCAGGATCTCCTCGCGGCTGGCCGGGTCGAGGTTGTTCGTGGGCTCGTCGAGCAGCAGCACGTTCGCCGAGGAGACGACCAGCGTGGCCAGGGCCAGACGGGTCTTCTCGCCGCCGGAGAGCACGCCCGCGGGCTTGTCCACGTCGTCGCCGGAGAACAGGAAGGAGCCCAGCGTCTTGCGGACGGCCACCAGGTCCAGGTCGGGCGCCGAGGACCGCATGTTCTCCAGGACCGTGCGCTCGGGGTCGAGGGTCTCGTGCTCCTGGGCGTAGTAGCCGAGCTTGAGCCCGTGCCCGGGGGTCACGACGCCGGTGTCGGGCTTCTCGGTGCCCGACAGCAGGCGCAGCAGCGTGGTCTTGCCGGCGCCGTTGAGGCCGAGGATGACGACGCGGGAGCCCTTGTCGATGGCCAGGTCGACGTCGGTGAAGATCTCCAGTGAGCCGTACGACTTGGAGAGCCCCTCGGCGGTCAGCGGGGTCTTGCCGCAGGGCGCCGGGTCGGGGAAGCGCAGCTTGGCGACCTTGTCGGAGACGCGGACGGCGTCCAGGCCCGCGAGCAGCCGGTCGGCGCGTTTGGCCATGTTCTGCGCGGCGACGGTCTTGGTCGCCTTGGCGCGCATCTTGTCGGCCTGCGAGTTCAGGGCCGCGGCCTTCTTCTCGGCGTTCTGGCGCTCGCGCTTGCGGCGCTTCTCGTCGGCCTCGCGCTGCTGCTGGTAGAGCTTCCAGCCCATGTTGTAGACGTCGATCTGGGCGCGGTTGGCGTCCAGGTAGAAGACCTTGTTGACGACGGTCTCGACCAGGTCGACGTCGTGGGAGATGACGATGAAGCCGCCGCGGTAGTTCTTCAGGTAGTCCCGCAGCCACACGATGGAGTCGGCGTCGAGGTGGTTGGTCGGCTCGTCGAGGAGCAGGGTGTCGGCGTCCGAGAAGAGGATGCGGGCGAGCTCGACGCGACGGCGCTGACCGCCGGAGAGGGTGTGCAGCGGCTGGCCGAGGACCCGGTCGGGCAGGCCGAGGGCGGCCGAGATCGTCGCGGCCTCGGACTCGGCGGCGTACCCGCCCTTGGTGAGGAACTCGGTCTCCTGGCGCTCGTACTGGCGCAGCGCCTTCTCCCGGGTGCCGCCGGAGCCGGTGGCGATGCGCTCCTCGTTCATCCGCATCTTCTTGATCAGGACGTCGAGGCCGCGCGCGGACAGGATCCGGTCGCGGGCCAGGACGTCGAGGTCGCCGGTGCGGGGGTCCTGCGGGAGGTAGCCGACCTCGCCGGAGCGGGCGATGGACCCCGCGGCGGGCTGGCCCTCGCCGGCGAGGCACTTGGTCAGGGTCGTCTTGCCCGCTCCGTTGCGGCCGACCAGGCCGATGCGGTCGCCCTTGGCGACGCGGAAGGAGGCGGACTCGATGAGGACGCGGGCGCCGGCGCGCAGCTCGACGCCGGTTGCGGTGATCACGGAAATACTCCAGGGCGGTGGGGACGGCGGAAGGGGGGCAGGACGCGATGCTTCGACGCCGCTAATCCGCGAGGAGATTTGCCATGGGAGTCATTCTACCGGGGGTGCGCAACTACTTTCCGGGTAGCCGGACGCAAGGCGCCCGCACCCCCGCGTCCCCCGTCCGGCTCGGGGACCGGCCCGGTCGGCCGCTGAGCACAGCAGGACGAACCGGTTGATACTCACCGCAGGGGCGGCCATGCGGCCCCGCCGGCTTCAGGAACGGAGGGTGGTGCGGGATGCAGTTCGACGACAACGCCAATCTGGACACGTCCGAGGTCCAGGACGTGCGTGGCAGTCGCGTCCCGGGCGGAAGGGCCACGATCGGCGGCGGCATCATCGGCCTCATCGCGCTGGTCATGGGTCTGCTCTTCGGCGTGGGCCCGGAACAGCTGGGCCTGTCGTCCGGGGACCAGGAGCCGGACCCGGCCGCTTCCTCCGTCAACCAGGTCCAGCAGGCCTGCCGGACGGGACAGGACGCGAACGCCCGCGAGGACTGCCGGCTGGTCGCCGTGGTCAACAGCACCCAGGACTTCTGGAGGCAGGAGTTCACCCGGCGCGGCGGCCAGTACGCCCCGGCTCAGACGGTCTTCTTCACCGGCCGGGTGAGCACGGCCTGCGGGGCGGCCACCTCGGCCGTCGGCCCCTTCTACTGCCCCCGCGACCGGAAGGTCTACCTGGACCTGGGCTTCTTCAACGAGCTGCGGACCACGTTCGGCGCGAGCGGCGGCCCCTTCGCCCAGGCGTACGTGGTCGCGCACGAGTACGGGCACCACGTCCAGAACCTGACGGGCACGCTCCAGCGGTCCCAGGACGGGCGGCAGGGCGCGGACAGCAACGCGGTCAAGGTGGAGCTCCAGGCCGACTGCTACGCCGGGGTGTGGGCGCACAACGCGACGAAGACCCCGGACGAGTCCACGGGCCGGCCGCTGATCACCAGCCTGACCGACCAGGACATCAAGGACGGGCTGGACGCGGCGGCCGCGGTCGGCGACGACCGGATCCAGGAGAAGCTCCAGGGCCGGGTGACCCCCGAGGCTTGGACCCACGGGTCGGCCGAGCAGCGCCAGCAGTGGTTCTACCAGGGTTACCGGACCGGCGACATGGCCCAGTGCAACACCTTCCGCTGACTGTCGGCGGCGCCTGCCATGCTGTGCCGTGGGTCACATTCACTGCTGATCACGTGCACGAACGAGAAGGAGTGATCGTCATGGCAGGCGTTCCGTCCATCTGTCCGACACTGCTCTACCGCGACGCCAAGGCGGCCATCCAGCAGCTGACGGAGGCGTTCGGCTTCACCCAGGTCGCCGTGTACGAGGGGGACGACGGCGCGGTGGTGCACGCGGAGCTGTCGTACGGGAACGGCGCGGTGATGCTCGGCAGCAAGGGGCGCGGCGGGGTTTTCGACACGGCCATGGAGGCTGCCGGTCCCGCCGGGGTCTACGTGGTGGTCGAGGACGTGGACGCCCACCACCGGCGGGCCGTCGAGCACGGCGTGGAGATCCTGATGGAGCCCACCGACCAGGACTACGGCTCGCGGGACTACACGGCCCGGGACGCCGAGGGCAACATCTGGAGCTTCGGGACGTACGCCCCGCAGGTCTGAGGCCCGCGGCGGGTGCGCCGGCCGGGGAGCGGCGCGAGGTCCGCGCCCCGCCCCCGCCCCGCCCCACACGCCCCCCGGGGGGCCCCGGGAGGCGGCCCCGCGGGCCCCCGAGGGGCGGGGGCGTTT
>NZ_JBHXSC010000030.1:0-66489 GCF_042716505.1 Streptomyces sp. NPDC058674 | reverse complement strand
CGCCACGCCGGGCCCATATTGTTGATGTGGGGCTCCGACCCCCCGCTGTGGGGCGGCCGGGGGGGGGGGGGGGGGGGGGGGGGGGGGGGGGGGCCCCCCCCCCCCCCCGGCCGCGCCCTACTCGCCGCCGGTGTGCACCTGGAAGGCGGCCCTGCGGACCGCCTTGGCGAGGGCCGGGTCGGGGTGCGCGGCGGCCAGTGCGACCAGGACCTGCACGGTGCGCGGGTGGCCGACCGCGCGGACCTCGTCCAGCAGCCTCGGGACGGTGGTCCGTACGGCCGAGTCGAGGTGGCGGGCCAGCAGCTCCGCCTCGCCGTGGTCGGCGATGGCGGCCGCGGTGTCCACCCAGAGCCAGGTCGACTCCTCGGCGGTCAGGACGTGCTGCGCCTCGTCGGGGTCGACCCCGTCGTGCTCGGCGAGCCAGAGCAGGGCGTAGGGGCGCAGGGCGGGCTCCCGTACGGCCGCCCGCACCTCGGGTTCGGCGGGTGCGCCTACCACGCGCAGCGCCTCGAAGGCGAGGCCGCGCAGCAGGGCGTCCTCGCCCCGGGCCGCGTGCAGCAGTTCGCTGACGGCGTGGCCGACGGGCCGGGCGGCCAGCCAGGCCTGGTACTCGGCGCGGGCCGGGCCCGGGGTGAGCCGGGCGCAGCCGTGCAGCATGGCGGCGGCCGACTGCTCGATGTTCCCGGCGGGGCTCTGCGCGGCCACGCAGATCTGCTCCAGCTTGACCCAGACGGCCCAGCTGCCGAGCGGGGTGAGGGCGGCCTGCGCGGGGCCGAGGGTGACGGCGTCCACGGCGGCGAGTCCGCCGAGCGCCCAGCGCAGCAGCCGGGCCAGGGGGACGGGCCGGGTCTCGGCGGCGGGCGCGGGAGCGGCGTCCTGTTCCGGGTCCGGACCGGGCTCGCCCGGGGCGCCCGCGCCCTCCGCGGCGTAGGGGACCTCGCACCGCTCGTCGCGCAGCTCGGTGACGCGCTGCCCGAGCAGGTCGAGGAGGTCGGGGACGGTCACCGGGCCGGCGGACAGCTGGAGCAGGGACAGCAGCTGGGGCATCGCCTCGACCACTTCGGCGACGACCGCGGGTGCGATGTCGGCGGGGGCCGGGTGCACCAGCGACCAGGCGTCGAAGAGGGCGACCCAGCCGCGCAGCACGGCGGTGTCGTCGCGGTCCCAGGCCCGCAGCCGCCAGCCGGGGCGGGCGTGGCCGCCGTGCACCTCGACGAGGCCGGCGAGCCGGGCGCGGTCCCAGCCGACCCGGATCTGGCCGTGCGTCAGGTTCAGCTCCAGCGCGGCACGTTCGACGTCGGCGGTCGGCAGGGCGCCCGCGGGCGCGGGCCGGCCGCCGTCGCCGGCGCCCAGGTGCAGCTCGGCCCAGCGGGTCAGGCGTACGGCGTCGACGAGCGAGGCCCGGGCCCGGTTCGCGAGGTCCGCCGTGGCGGGCGTGCCCGCCGGCGGCCTCGGGGTCGTTCTGGTTCGCCGGTCGGTCACCGCCTTGCGGGCCGCGGCGACGGAGCGCGGGGAGACGAGTCGGAGTCTGGAGTCGCGAGCCAACTGCTCATCAGGCTTTCGGGACGTCACGGAAGCAGTCTCGCCCGTCACTGGCCGAAAGCCCAAACGGAACCGGTCGTTACCACCGCTCGCCCGAGGTGCAGACCGGGACAAGCCACCCGCCGCGCCTCGACTGCCACACGGCCTTCACATGACGGGGACTCGAAAGTGCGGGCCCGGCGGGGGGCTTGGCGGCACGGGCCGGGGCGGTGGGGGGCGGCGCCGGGCGGGGCGACGGGGCGCGGGACCGCCTCACATGAGCGGAGTGAGGAAGCGGCGCAGGACCTCCTCGTACTGGTCCGGGTCCGCGTTCCACATCGCCCCGTGCCCGGCTCCGCGCACGGTGTGCAGGCTGACGAGGTCGGGGCGGGCCGCGGCCAGCCGCCGGGAGGGCTCCCACGGGGCGATCGTGTCGTCCGGGCCGTGGAAGACCAAGGTCGGAACGCGCAGCGCCCCCGGGTCGGCCCCGGGCGGCCGCCGGTCGGCGCGCAGCCCCGCGCGGCCTTCGGCGGCCCGGACCGCGAGCGGCAGCACCGCGGCCGGGGTGCGGCGCGCGGCGGCGAGGGACCGCAGGGTGGCGTGCCAGTCGAGGACGGGCGAGTCCAGCACGAGCCCCGAGATCCGGTCGGCGAGCGCGGAGCGTTCGGCGGCGTGCAGGGCCATGGTGGCGCCGGTGGACCAGCCGTACAGGATGACGCGCCGGGCGCCGTAGCGCAGGGCGTAGCGGATGGCCGCGTCGAGGTCGCGCCACTCCGACTCCCCGAGGTGGCCGAGCCCGTCCGGGAGGGCGGGGGCGCCGAGGTCGCCGCGGTAGGCGAGGGCGAGCACGGGAAGCCGGTGGCTGTGCAGGAGGGGCATGACCACCATCGGGTGCTCGCGGCTGCCGCCGAGCCCGTGCACGGCGATCACCCAGGTGTCCCGGAGCCCCGGCACGAACCAGGCGGGCATGGCGCCGAGCTCCCCGGGGACGTCCACGTCGGCGTGGTCGAGCCCGAGGGCGGTGCGCGGGTTCCCGAGGTGGACCTGGGGGGTGAGGGTGACCCGGGTGCCGGGCGCGAGGGTGCCGTGGGTGACGCCGATGAGCCGGCGGACGACGGTGTCGGCTCCGTGCGGGACTCCGCTGAGGACGGGTCCGACCACGGCGTGCACGCCGGGGGCGTCCAGGCCGTACGTGCCGGGGCGCAGGGACGAGAGGGAGCGGGTCAGCGAGACCCGGCCGTCGCCCGCCGCGTGGACGCTGAGAGGCGGCCCGCCGGGCAGCGGACGGCCCGGTTCGGGCCGCAGGGCGGCGTCGGCGGCATGGCGGCCGGCCGCGACGGCGGCGACGCCGGCGCCAAGGAGCGCGGTGATGACGGCCGCTGCCGTCGCTGTGGCGGTACGCACCGCTCCAGTGTCGGGGCGGGGGCCCCCGTCGGCCACCGGGGAAGCGGTCCCGCGGGCGGGGCGGGCGGTCCGCGGGCGGAACCGGAAGGGAACCGGACGGTTCCGGGGAGGAACACGGCACACACACGGGAGGACTCCCTGCAGGAGCGGCCCGTGGAGTGATCCGAGTCTCTTTCGGGCGATGGCGCCGCGGCTCCGGGTCGGCGGCCGGGAGGTGCGGACGGGCGCATTCACCCGGCTTTGACGTGCATTAATCGCCGCATCCGGGCAAGAAGCAGGGCGAATGTCGCGACTCCGGGCCGGATCAGTACACCGCTCGGCCCGTGCCAGTTCATCTTCCGTTCATCCAGGTTGCCTACGGTCGCCGAGCCACTGACGTCAAACAGAAGCCTGGGTAAATGGAGCACATAACGCTTCTCCTCGGGATCGTGATCATCACCGCTCTCGTGTTCGACTTCACGAACGGTTTCCACGACACGGCCAACGCGATGGCCACCACCATCTCGACCGGCGCCCTCAAGCCCAAGACGGCGGTGGCCATGTCCGCCGCGCTGAACCTCGTCGGCGCCTTCATGTCCGTGGAGGTCGCCAAGACGATCTCCAAGGGCCTGGTCAACGAGGAAGGCATCCAGCCGGAAGTGATCTTCGCCGCGCTGGTCGGCGCGATCCTCTGGAACCTCGTCACCTGGCTGGTCGGCCTGCCGTCCAGTTCCTCCCACGCCCTGATGGGCGGTCTGATCGGTGCCGCGGTCGCCTCCGCCGGCATGGGCGCGGTCAACGGCAGCGTCGTCGTGACCAAGGTGCTGATCCCCGCGATCGCCGCTCCGCTCGTGGCCGGTCTGGCCGCGATGCTGGCGGCCAAGGTCACCTACAGGCTCGGCAACCAGGTCGGCGAGAAGACCGCCGCGAAGGGCTACCGGGCCGGCCAGATCGCCTCGGCGGGCCTCGTTTCCCTCGCGCACGGCACCAACGACGCGCAGAAGACGATGGGCATCATCACCCTGGCGCTCGTCGCCGGGAACGCCCTGCCGGCCGGGGCCAACCCGCCGGTCTGGGTCATCGTCTCCGCCGGCCTGGCCATCGCGATGGGCACCTACCTGGGCGGCTGGCGCATCATCCGGACCATGGGCAAGGGCCTGACCGACCTGCAGCCGCAGCAGGGCTTCGCCGCCCAGACCTCGGCCGCCAGCGTCATCCTGGCCTCCTCGTCCCTCGGCTTCTCGCTCTCCACCACCCACGCGTGCTCCGGCGCGGTGATGGGCGCGGGCCTGGGGCGCAAGGGCGGCGTGGTCCGCTGGTCCACCGCCACCCGGATGTTCATCGCCTGGGGCCTGACCCTGCCGGCCGCCGCCCTGGTCGCCGCCGGCGCGGAGCTGGTCATGCGTACCGGTGACATCGGCGTCGCCGCCGTCGCGGTCTTCCTGGTCGCCTCCTGCGTCGCCATCTGGGTCATCTCGCGCCGCCAGGTCGTCGACCACCACAACGTCAACGAGGTGGAGCCGGCCGGTGCGCAGGAGCCTGGTGTCGTCACCACGGCCATGGCCGCCGTCACCGTCCCGCCGACCGTCGCCGCGGCCGGCACGATCGCCGCGGTGACGGACGAGGACCTCAAGGCCACCATCCCGGCCGCGACGACCCCGGCGGCTCCGGCCGCCGCGGTCTGACCGAGACCTGCAGAGGAACGGCAGTATGAAGATCGACTGGGAAGCGCTCGGCTCCGTCTTCGGGGTCAGCCTCTCCGCCACCGTCGCCCTCGTGGCCCTGTTCACCCTGGGCCTGGTGGGCCTGTCCAAGCACGAGGCCGCCACCGAGCAGGGGGGCACCGCCACCCTGGCCCGCACCGGCGCGTACGCCTGCTTCGCGCTCATCACGGCGGCCGTGTGCTACGGGATCTACCTGATCGTCGCCTGAGACGGCACGGCGAAGCTCCCCCCGGTTCTCCGGGGGGAGCTTCGCCGTGCCGGGCGCCCCTCCCGGGGGCACATCCCGGCACGTATCCCGCCGCAGGTCAACAGCGAGTTGACGGGCGTTCTCGGGCCGTGGTGGACTGCCCGAGCCAATACGGCGGCATGGAGAGGAAGTCCGGTGCGAATCCGGCGCGGTCCCGCCACTGTCACCGGGGCACTCGGCCGAGTGCACCCCGGGAGCCAGGAACTCTCGCCGCCGGTCACGTCGAACCAGGGCGCGGACCCTGAGTGAGGACATACCTGCCACCATGCGTGCCGACCGCGTCTTCGCGTACGGCGCCACGGCCGGCCTGATCGGCGACCGGATCCTCGGGGATCCGCGCCGGGGGCACCCCGTGGCCGCATTCGGACGAGCCGCCGCCGGCGTCGAGCGCGCCCTGTGGCGCGACGACCGCTTCCGGGGAGCGCTGCACACCCTGGTGTGCGCCGGGGGCGCGGCCGCCGTCGGCGTGCTCGGGGCCCGCGCCGTGCGCACCCGGCCCGCGGCCGTCCGCATAGCCCTGACCGCCGCGGCCACCTGGGCGGTCGTCGGCGGCACCTCGCTGGGCCGGGAGGCCCGCACCATCGGCGCGTCGCTGGCCTCCGGCGACGTGGCGGCGGCCCGGGAGCGGCTGCCGCACCTGTGCGGGCGCGACCCGCAGGCCCTGGACGGGCAGCAGATGGCCCGCGCCGTGGTGGAGTCGGTCGCCGAGAACACCTCCGACGCCGTGGTGGGGGCCCTGGTGTGGGGCGCCGTCGCCGGGGTTCCCGGCCTGCTGGCCTTCCGCGCGGTGAACACCCTGGACGCGATGGTCGGCCACAAGTCCCCCCGCCACCTGCGCTACGGCTGGGCCTCGGCCCGGCTCGACGACGTCGCGGGCTGGCCGGGGGCCCGGCTGACCGCGCTCGCCGCCGTACTGGCCGGCCCCGACCGGCGGGGGGCCATGCGGGCCTGGCGCGCGGACGCCGCCCGGCACCCGAGCCCCAACGCCGGCCCCGTGGAGGCCTCTTTCGCGGGAGCGCTCGGCGTACGGCTGGGCGGGACCCTGGCGTACGGCGGGCGCGTCGAGCACCGGACCGTGCTGAACGGCGGGGCGGGGCGGCCTGTGGAGGTCGCGGACATCGAGCGTGCGGTACGGCTGTCGCGGAACGTGACATGGCTGGCGCTGGGGGCCTGTGTGGCGGCCCGGTCGCTGGTCTCCGCAATCTCCGGGGGCTCCCGGGTCTCCGAGGTCGCCCGGACCTCCCGTACGAGGAAGGAACGCCCATGAGCGGCGGCAAGCGCGGCGGGGGACTGCTGATCGCCGGTACGACGTCGGACGCGGGCAAGAGCGTGGTCACGGCGGGCATCTGCCGCTGGCTGGCCCGCAGCGGTGTGAAGGTCGCGCCCTTCAAGGCGCAGAACATGTCGCTGAACTCCTTCGTCACCCGGGAGGGCGCCGAGATCGGGCGCGCCCAGGCCATGCAGGCACAGGCGGCCCGCGTGGAGCCGACCGCGCTGATGAACCCGGTACTGCTCAAGCCGGGCGGCGACCAGAGCAGCCAGGTGGTGCTGCTGGGCAGGCCGGTGGGCGAGATGAGCGCCCGCGGGTTCTTCGGGACGGCCGGGGGCGCCGCCCCCGGGACGGCGCCGCAGGGCGGCCGGCGGGAACAGCTGCTCGGCGTCGTCACGGACTGCCTGGAGCAGCTGCGGGGCACGTACGACGCCGTGATCTGCGAGGGGGCGGGCAGTCCGGCCGAGATCAACCTGCGCCGGACCGACATCGTGAACATGGGGATCGCGCGGGCCGCCCGCTTCCCGGTCGTCGTGGTCGGGGACATCGACCGGGGCGGGGTCTTCGCGTCCTTCTTCGGGACGACGGCGCTGCTGTCCCCGCAGGACCAGGCGCTGATCGCGGGGTACCTGGTGAACAAGTTCCGGGGCGACGTGTCGCTGCTGGAGCCGGGCCTGGAGATGCTGCGCGGCCTGACGGGCCGTGGGACGTACGGGGTGCTGCCCTTCCGGCACGGCCTGGGCATCGACGAGGAGGACGGTCTGCGGGTCTCCCTGCGCGGCGCCGTCCGGGAGTCCGTGGTGGCGCCGCCGGTGGGCGAGGACGTGCTGCGGGTCGCGGTGTGCGCGGTGCCGCTGATGTCGAACTTCACGGACGTCGACGCGCTCGCCGCCGAGCCGGGGGTCGTGGTGCGGTTCGTGGACCGGGCCGAGGAGCTGGCCGACGCGGACCTGGTCGTCGTACCCGGCACGCGCGGGACGGTGAAGGCGCTGGCCTGGCTGCGCGAGCGGGGCCTGGCCGACGCCCTGGTGCGGCGGGCCGCCGAGGGCCGCCCGGTGCTGGGGGTCTGCGGCGGGTTCCAGGTGCTGGGCGAGCACATCGAGGACGAGGTCGAGTCGAAGGCGGGAGCGGTGGACGGCCTCGGCCTGCTGCCCGTACGCGTGCGCTTCGCCCGGGAGAAGACCCTGGCACGGCCGGCGGGGACGGCGCTCGGCGAGCCGGTCGAGGGGTACGAGATCCACCACGGCGTGGCCGAGGTCCTCGGCGGGGAGCCGTTCCTGGACGGGTGCCGGGTCGGGTCCGTGTGGGGAACGCACTGGCACGGCTCGCTGGAGTCCGACGGCTTCCGCCGGGCGTTCCTGCGCGAGGTGGCGGCGGCGGCCGGGCGGCGCTTCGTACCGGCCCCGGACACCTCGTTCGGGGTGCTGCGCGAGGAACAGCTCGACCTGCTGGGCGACCTGATCGAGGAACACGCCGACACGGGAGCGCTGCTGCGCCTGATCGAGGGCGGCGCCCCGGCGGGGCTGCCGTTCCTGCCGCCGGGCGCACCGTGACGGGCCGGACGGCGCTGCGCGCGGCGGCGGCCCGGGTCCACCGTGCGCCGCACGTATCCCTAGAAGGAGTGAGCAACCGATGAGCACGCCCTACCCGTTCACCGCGGTGGTCGGCCAGACCGACCTGCGGCTGGCGCTCCTGCTCAATGCCGTGAGCCCGGCGGTCGGCGGGGTGCTGGTCAGAGGCGAGAAGGGGACCGCCAAGTCCACCGCCGTCCGCGCGCTGTCGGCGCTGCTCCCGCAGGTGGAGGTCGTCCCCGGCTGCCGCTTCTCGTGCGCGCCCGGCGCCCCGGACCCGGCCTGCCCGGACGGCCCCCACGGGGCGGGCCCCGGCGCCGCCCGGCCGGCGCGGATGGTGGAGCTTCCGGTCGGCGCCTCCGAGGACCGGCTGGTCGGCGCCCTCGACATCGAACGGGCCCTCGCCGAGGGCGTGAAGGCCTTCGAGCCCGGCCTGCTGGCCGCCGCGCACCGCGGAATCCTCTACGTGGACGAGGTCAACCTGCTCCACGACCACCTGATCGACCTGCTGCTGGACGCGGCCGCGATGGGGGCCTCCTACGTCGAGCGCGAGGGCGTCTCCGTCCGCCACGCCGCCCGCTTCCTGCTCGTCGGCACCATGAACCCGGAGGAGGGCGAGCTGCGGCCGCAGCTCCTGGACCGCTTCGGCCTCACCGTGGAGGTCGCGGCCTCCCGCGAGCCCGCCCAGCGCGTCGAGGTGGTGCGCCGCCGGCTCTCGTACGAGGACGATCCCGCTGGTTTCGCGACCCGCTGGGCCGCGGACGAGCACGAGGTCCGGGCCCGCGTGGTCGCGGCCCGGGCGCTGCTGCCCCAGGTGGTGCTCGGGGACGGCTCGCTGCTCCAGATCGCGGCGACCTGCGCCGGCTTCGAGGTCGACGGGATGCGCGCCGACATCGTGATGGCCCGGACCGCGACCGCACTGGCCGCCTGGGCCGGACGGACCGACGTGCGCAAGGAGGACGTCCGGCAGGCCGCCCTGCTGGCCCTCCCCCACCGGCGGCGCCGCAACCCCTTCGACGCGCCGGGCCTGGACGAGGACAAGCTGGACCGCATCCTGGACGGCTTCCCGGACGACGAGCCCGAACCGGAGCCGGAGGGCCCGCAGGACGGCGGCCCGGACGACGGCGGAGGCGGTGACGGCGGCCCGGACGACGGCGGCGGGGTGCCTCCGCGGGACGGCGGTCCCGACGGGCCCGGGCGGCAGCAGGACCCGGCCGGGCCGGAGCCGGACGCCCCCGGGGCGGCCGATGCCCCGGACGTCCCCGACGCCCCGGAGTCCCCCACGCGGGGCGAGGCGGCGCCCGAGCAGGCCGCCGTCGGCGCGGCCCCGCCCTTCCGCGCCAAGGTGTTGAGCGTGCCGGGCCTCGGCGAGGGCGCTGCCGGGCGGCGCTCGCGCGCCCGTACGGCCCACGGCCGGACGACGGGCGCCCAGCGTCCCCGCGGCCGGCTGACCGCGCTGCACCTGGCGGCCACCGTGCACGCGGCCGCCCCGCACCAGAAGGCGCGCGGGCGCAGCGGGCGCGGGCTCGTGATCCGCGCGGACGACCTGCGGCAGGCGACGCGGGAGGGCCGCGAGGGGAACCTCGTGCTCTTCCTCGTGGACGCCTCCGGCTCCATGGCCGCCCGGCAGCGCATGAGCGCGGTCAAGGGGGCGGTGCTGTCGCTGCTGCTGGACGCCTACCAGCGGCGCGACAAGGTCGGCCTGATCACCTTCCGGGGCTCCGGCGCCGAGCTGGCGCTGCCGCCGACCTCCTCGGTCGACTCGGCCGCCGCGAGGCTGGAGCAGCTGCCGACCGGGGGCCGCACGCCGCTGGCCGCCGGTCTGCTGAAGGCCCGTGAGGTGCTGCGGATCGAGCGGCTGCGGGACCCCTCGCGGAGGCCGCTGCTGGTCGTGGTCACCGATGGGCGGGCCACCTCGGCCGGCGGCGTGGGCGGGCAGCCGGGCGACACCCCCCGCGAGCTGTCGGGGCGAGCGGCCCGGCTGCTGGCGGCCGAGGGGCTCACCTCCGTGGTCGTGGACTGCGAGTCCGGGCCGGTCCGGCTGGGGCTCGCAGGGGTGCTCGCCGCCGACCTGGGGGCGCCCGCCGTGACCCTGGACGGGCTGCGGGCCGACTCGCTGGCCGGGCTCGTGAAGGACGTACGTACCGCCGTGACCAGCACCGCATCAGCCAACAGCAGCAACAGGAGGGCCGCTTAATGCCGCAGGGACAGCCGTCCGTCGTTCCGGACGACGGGCTCACGACGCGCCAGCGCCGCAACCGACCGCTCGTCTTCGTCCACACCGGCCCCGGCAAGGGCAAGTCGACGGCGGCCTTCGGGCTGGCGCTGCGCGCCTGGAACCAGGGCTGGCCGATCGGGGTGTTCCAGTTCGTCAAGTCGGCGAAGTGGAAGGTCGGCGAGGAGAACGCGCTCAAGGTCCTCGGGGCCTCCGGTGAGGGCGGCTCCGTCGTCTGGCACAAGATGGGCGAGGGCTGGTCCTGGGTCCAGCGCGACGCCCAGCTCGACAACGAGCAGGCGGCCAAGGAGGGCTGGGAGCAGGTCAAGCGCGATCTGGCCGCCGAGACGCACCGGCTGTACGTGCTCGACGAGTTCGCGTACCCCCTGCACTGGGGGTGGATCGACGTCGACGAGGTCATCGAGGTGCTGCGGGGCCGCCCCGGTACGCAGCACGTGGTGATCACCGGCCGCAACGCACCGGAGAAGCTGGTGGAGTTCGCGGACCTCGTCACCGAGATGACCAAGGTCAAGCACCCGATGGACACGGGACAGAAGGGCCAGAAGGGCATCGAGTGGTGACTTCGTTCAACGTTCCCCGGCTGGTCGTCGCCGCACCGTCGTCCGGCAGCGGCAAGACCACCGTCGCCACGGGCCTGATGGCGGCCTTCTCGGAGCGCGGCCTCGCCGTGTCCCCGCACAAGGCCGGGCCGGACTACATCGATCCCGGCTACCACGCCCTGGCGACGGGGCGGCCGGGGCGCAACCTGGACGCCTTCATGTGCGGGCCGGACCTCGTCGGCCCGCTGTTCGCGCACGGGGCGGCCGGCTGCGACCTGGCCGTGGTCGAGGGTGTGATGGGGCTCTACGACGGGGCCGCCGGGCGGGGCGAGCTGGCGTCCACGGCGCAGGTGGCGAAGCTGCTGCGGGCGCCGGTGGTACTGGTCGTCGACGCCTCCTCGCAGTCGCGCTCGGTCGCGGCGCTGGTGCACGGCTTCGCATCCTTCGACCCGCAGGTCCGCCTGGGCGGCGTGATCCTCAACAAGGTCGGCTCCGACCGGCACGAGGTCATGCTGCGGGAGGCGCTGGAGGAGGCGGGGATGCCGGTGCTCGGGGTCCTGCGCCGGGCTCCGCAGGTGGCCGCGCCCTCCCGGCACCTGGGCTTGGTCCCCGTCGCGGAGCGGCGGGCCGACGCGCTGGCCGCGGTGGCGGCCCTGGCCGGACAGGTCCGGGCCGGCTGCGACCTGGACGCGCTGATGGCCCTGGCCCGGACCGCGCCGCCGCTGCACTGCGAGGCCTGGTCCCCGGCGGCCGCGCTGGCGCGCACCCCGGCTCCGGCCCCGGCTGTGGACACGGCCCCTGGCACGGCAGGGCCGTCGGGGACGGGTACGGGGACTGGTGCGGGGTCGCCCTCCGGGCCGGGGCCCGGCCGCCGGCCGGTCGTCGCCGTCGCGGGCGGGGCCGCGTTCACGTTCTCGTACGCCGAGCACGCGGAGCTGCTGGCCGCCGCGGGCGCGCAGGTCGTCGCCTTCGATCCGCTGCGCGACGAGGCCCTCCCGGAGGGCACCGCCGGTGTGGTGATCGGCGGCGGGTTCCCCGAGGTGTACGCGCCCGAGCTGTCGGCCAACGAGCCGCTGCGCCGGTCGGTGGCCGCCTTCGCCGCGGCCGGCGGTCCGCTGGCCGCCGAGTGCGCCGGGCTGCTCTACCTGGCCCGTTCGCTGGACGGGAAGCCCATGTGCGGGGTGCTCGACGCGGACGCGCGGATGTCGGAGCGCCTCACCCTGGGCTACCGGGAGGCGGTGGCGCTCTCCGACAGCGCGCTCGCGGCGGCCGGGACCCGGCTGCGCGGGCACGAGTTCCACCGGACGGTGATCGAGCCGGGCGCCGGGGCGGCGCCCGCGTGGGGGTTCACGCATCCGGAGCGCCGGGTCGAGGGCTTCGTACGGCAGGGCGTGCACGCCAGCTACCTGCACACGCACTGGGCGGCGGAGCCGTCCGTCGCCCGGCGCTTCACGGACGCGGCGGCGGCCCGGCCGTGAGATCAGTGCGCGATGCCGACCACCAGCCAGATCCCGGCCACCCCGCCCACCGTGCACATCAGCGTGGACAGGGCGGGGTGCTCGTGGTGCGCCTCGGGCAGGATCTCGGCGGCGGCCAGGTACAGCAGGACCCCGCCGAAGAAGCCGAGGTACGCGCCGAGCGGTTCCTCCGGAAGGGTGAACAGCAGGGTGGACGCCGCGCCCACGACGGGGGCCACGGCGTCCGCGAAGAGCATCAGCAGGGCCTTGCGGCGGGCGTTCCCGTACAGGCTGGTGAGCGTGTAGGTGTTGAACCCGTCGGCGAAGTCGTGGGTGATGACGGCCAGCGCCACGGCGACGCCCATGCCCCCGCCGACCTGGAAGGCGGCGCCCAGCGCGACGCCGTCGGCGAGGCTGTGGCCGACCATCACGGCGGCCGCCGTGAGGCCGACCTGGGGGGCGCGGGCGCCGTTCTCGGCGCCGTGCGAGGCCTGGCGTACGGCCAGCAGGCGTTCCACGACGTGCGCGACGAGGAAGCCCCCGAGGAAGAGCAGCAGGGCGAGCGGGACGCCGAACACCTCGTCGCCCGCGGCGTGCATGGCCTCCGGAAGGAGGTCGAGGCCCACGACGCCGAGCATCAGCCCGCCGGCCAGGCCCAGCACGAGGTGGCGGCGGTCGGTGACGCGCTGCGCCGTCCATCCGCCCGCCAGGGTCATCAGGAACGCGCCCAACGCCACGATCACGGCCATGTGCCCCTGGATACCGACTCCCCGGCTCGCGCGCACGTCCGCGCCAGGTCAGCGGGTAGCGGGCTGTTGACGACTGACCGGGCGGCGGTGACGGGACGGTGACGGTGACTACGGAGGGAGGACCCCCGGTGGGCGAGTACGCGACGCGGCTGGTGGTCGGGATCGGCGGACGCGCGGGGGTCTCCGTCGCGGAGGTCTGCGCCCTGGTCGAGGAGACCCTGCGGGCGGCCGGCCTGACGGCCGGTGCGGTGACGGCGCTGGCCACGGTGGAGTCGAAGGCGGGCGAGGCGGGCATCACGGGCGCGGCGAAACGTTTCGGCGTGCCGCTCGTCAGCTATCCCGCCGAGGAACTGGCCCGGGTCGTGGTGCCCCACCCCTCGGAGGCGGCGCGCACCGCGTGCGGGACCCCCTCGGTGGCGGAGGCTGCGGCGCTCGCGGCGGGCGGGGAGCTCCTGGTGCCCAAGCGCCGGTCGGTGGCGGCGACCTGCGCGGTGGCCACGGCGCAGCCGCACGACCTGCGGCACCACGGGGACGCGGAGGTGCTGGACGCGGACGGCGCGCTGGTGGACCTCGCGGTCAACGTACGGGCGCAGACTCCCCCGGAGTGGCTCAGACAGCGGATCGCGGGCTCCCTCGGGGACCTCGCGGCGTACCCCGACGGCCGGGCGGCCCGCGCGGCCGTCGCGCACCGGCACGGGCTGCCGGTCGAGCGGGTGCTGTTGACGGCGGGGGCGGCGGAGGCCTTCGTACTGATCGCGCGGGCGCTGCGCGCCGAGCGGCCGGTGGTGGTCCACCCGCAGTTCACGGAGCCGGAGTCGGCCCTGCGGGACGCGGGGCACCGGGTCGACCGGGTGGTGCTGACCGCTGCGGACGGCTTCCGGCTGGACCCGGCGGCGGTGCCCGAGGACGCGGACCTGGTGGTGGTCGGCAACCCCACCAACCCCACGTCCGTGCTGCACCCGGCGCGCACCCTGGCCTCGCTGGCCCGGCCGGGCCGCGTCCTGGTGGTGGACGAGGCGTTCATGGACGCGGTCCCGGGCGAGCGGGAGGCCCTGGCCGGCCGGACGGACCTGCCGGGGCTGGTGGTGCTGCGGAGCCTGACGAAGACCTGGGGTCTGGCCGGGCTCCGGATCGGCTACGTGCTGGCCGAGCCCGAGGTGATCGCGAAACTGGCGGCCGCGCAGCCCCTGTGGCCGGTGTCGACCCCGGCCCTGGTGGCGGCCGAGGCGTGCACGACCCCGGCGGCGTTGGCAGAGGCCGAGGAGGCGGCACGGCAGATCGCGGTGGACCGGGCGCACCTGCTGGCCGGGCTCGCGGAGTTCGAGGAGGTCACCGTCGCGGGGGTGGCGCAGGGGCCGTTCGTCCTGATCCGGGTGGAGGGCGCCGCGGAGGTGCGCACCCGGCTGCGCGCACTGGGCTTCGCGGTGCGCCGCGGGGACACCTTCCCGGGGCTGGACCGGACCTGGCTCCGGCTGGCGGTCCGCGACCGGGTGACGACGGGCCGGCTGCTCCAGGCCCTGGACCGCGCGCTGGTCCTCGCCGGCGGCCGCTGACCCGACCCCCGGCACCCGGGCCGGGCCGGGCCGGGCCCCGGCGCCCGACGCCTGCCGTCGGGCGCCGACCGGGCCGTCGGGCGCCGACTATCGGCGCGCACGGCTCTTCCGGCGCGCATGGTCCTCCGGCGGGCACGGCCCCAGCCGGTGCGCACGGCCCTACCGGCGGGCGCCGACCCGTGCCGGGGCCCACGGCTCGATCGGCGGGCGCCGCCTCCTGCCGGTGCGGTAGGCCCCCCACGGGCGGGCGCGGCCCCTACCGGCGGGCGCCGACCCCTGTCGGCGCCCACGGCCCCTGCCGGCGGGCACGACCGCTACCAACGGGCACAGCCCTACCGGCGGGTACCGACCCCCTACCGGTGCGCACGGCCCTACCGGCGGGCGCCGACCCCTGCCGGGGCCCGGCTCGACCGGCGGGCGCCGACCCCTGCCGGTGCGCACGGCCCCGGCCGGCGGGCACAGCCCTACCGGCGGGCGCCGACCCCTGCCGGTACGGGTAGGCCGCCGCGGGCGGGCACGGCCCCTACCGGCGGGCGCCGATCCCTGCCGGTGGCCACGGCCCCTGCCGGCGGGCACGACCGCTACCAACGGGCACAGCCCTACCGGCGGGTGCCGACCCCCTACCGGTGCGCACGGCCCTATCGGCGGGCGCCGACCCCTGCCGGTGCGCACGGCCCTGGCCGGCAGCAGCCAGCACGGGCCTCCGCACGCGGCCCGGGCGGCTGCCACCACCAGCGGGTGCCGGTCACGCCGGCCGCCGGCCACGGCTTTCCGCACCGGGCCCGCGGCGCCGGCGGGGCGTCCCCGTACCCTGGCGCCGGGGGCGGGGGAGGACGACGCCCCCGTACGGGTGGTACGGCGACGGGGGTCAGGACATGCGGACATCGGCCAAGACGGGCGCGGCGCTGGTCGGGCTGGCACTGGTGGGCGGCGGCGTCTACGCGGCGCCGAGGCTGCTCGACGACGGTGCGGGCGCGTCCGCGGCGGAGCAGCGCCTCGCCCGCCCGGAGCGGTCCGCGACTGCGGCTCCGGCTCCCGCCGGGAAGCCGTTCACCCTGGTGGCGACCGGCGACATCATTCCGTACCCCTCGATCATCCAGCGGTCGGCCGATGACGCCGGCCGGGCCGGGGAGTACGACTTCCGGAAGATACTCGCCGGGGTCAAACCCCTGGTGTCCGCCGCCGACCTGGCGATATGCCACCACGAGATACCGTACGGGCGGCCCGGCGGCCCCTACACCGGCTATCCCACCTTCAAGGCTCCGCACCAGCTGGCCGACGCCCTCAGGGACACGGGGTACGACAGCTGTTCCACGGCCTCCAACCACACCCTGGACGACGGGTACGACGGACTCGCCCGGACCCTGGAGCACCTCGACCGGGCCGGCATCGCGCACGTGGGCTCGGCCCGCAGCGCGGAGGAGGCCAAGGCCCCGGCCGTGATGTCGGCCGGCGGTGCGAAGGTCGCGCAGCTCTCGTACACGTACGGCACGAACGGCATCCCGCTCCCGCAGGGCAAGCCGTGGGCCGTGAACCTCATCGACCGGGACCGGATCGTCGCCGATGCGCGCGCCGCCCGGGCCGGCGGCGCGAACGTGGTGGTGCTCAGCATCCACTGGGGCACCGAGTGGCAGACGGCGCCCGACGAGCAGCAGCGCGAACTGGCCCGGGCACTGACCGCCTCCCGCGGGGCCGACGGGCTGCCCGACATCGACCTGGTCCTGGGCACCCACAACCACGTGCCGCAGCCGTACGAGAAGATCAACGGGACCTGGGTGGTCTTCGGCATGGGCGACCAGGTCGCCAGCTTCGTGCCGGCCGACAAGCTGCGCGGCAACCAGTCCTCGGTCCCCCGCTTCACCTTCGCCCCGGCCGCGGGCCGTACGGGCCGCTGGGAGGTGGTGAAGGCCGAGTACCTGACGCAGTACTCGGACATGGGCCCGCCGTTCCGCGTCGTGTGTGCGTCCTGCGCGGTCTCGGACACCGGTCCGACGCCCGCCAAGCAGGCCGAGTACGCGCGGATCGACCGGCAGGTCAGCGATGCCGTACTGTCGCGCGGCGCCGGCGAACAGGGCCTGCAGCACGCCACCCGCTGACCCCGGCCCGGGGCCGGGCCCGAGGCCGAGCTCGAGACCGGGTCCCCGGGCCCCGGGCGGCCCCGCGGGCCCCGCCACCCCGACGGCGCCGGGCCGCTGGCCCCACTCCCCCAGCCGGCCCCTCGTTCCGCTCCCCCGGGTGATCCCCCGGCCGAGCCCGGAGCTACGGCTCTCGCGAGCCCCCCCGGCCCGGCCCCGGGCCTCGGCCCCCAGGCTCCGCCGCTCCAATCCGCTGGGACGCTGAGCCCACCTCCCCCCGAGCCGGGTCCTGGTTCCGCTCCCCGGGGTCCCCTCCCTCCCGCCCCCGGGCGGCCCCGGGGAAAAAACGGCTCCGCCGAGCCACCCCCGGCCCAGGCCCGCCGCTTCGCCCCCCCCTGGACCGCTGAACCGCTGAACCAACTCCCCCGAGCTGGCCCATGTTCCGCTCCCCCGGGGTCCCCTCCTTCCCGCCCCCGACCCGCCCCGGGGGATACGGCTCCGCCGAGCCACCCCCCGGCCCGGCCCCGGGCCCCAGCCCTCTCCGGTCCCGCTGGGCTGCCGGGGTCGACTCCCCCGGGTCGGGCCCTGGGTCCGGCCCCCCGGGCAGGGCCCTGGCGTCCGTCCCCGGCCGGGCGTCTGCCGGCGGGTGCGGGGGCCCGGGTCCTCATCGCCCGGCCCCCGGCGGCGGTCGCCTCCCGCCGAGCACTCCCCTCCGGGTGCTCAGCGGGGTGGCGCCCCGGCGTCCGGGGGCGTCCTACGAGGCCCTGCCCCGCCGGGTCACGACCAGCGCGCCCCCGCCGAGCCCGAGCAGGACGAGGGCGGCGCCGGCGACGTACGGCGTGAGCGAACCGCCGCCCGTCTCGGCAAGGCCGGCACCGGTGGTGACGGCGGTGCCGGTGCCGGTCTGCGTCGCCCCCGTGCCCGTCTGCGGTTTCACGTCGGGCTTCACGTCGGGCTTCGCACCCGGCTTCTCCTCCGGCTTCACCGGAATCGGCGCCGCCGGGGACGCGCAGTGCGCCTCCGCGAGCACGATCTCCCCCTCCACCTCGGCCACGTTCAGCTTCAGCGGGTTCACCGACACCTTCAGTCGCAGGGCCGCGGCGGCCGCGGTGCTGGAGGTCGTCTCGGTGCCGGACAGCTCCAGGCTCACCAGGCCCACGCCCGGGACCTCGATCTTGGTGGGCCCGCCCGCCGAGAGGGTGACCTTCTTGCCGAGCGCGGTCACCTTCCCCAGCACGTTGGAGGTGGCGACGGGCTTCTTGCCCGCCTCGCAGACGGCCTTGGAGGTGACCTGCTCGACCTCGACGAGGGAGACCGCCGGCAGCCCCGGCACGTGCACCCTGGCCTTCGCCAGGTTCGCCTCGGCCCGTGCCACGTCCTTGTCCGCGGTCGCCTCGGCGGTGGCCGCGTCGGCGCGGAGCACGCTGACCGGAGCGCCCCCTTCGACCCCGTCCAGCATGACGGTCAACGCGGTCTTCCCGGCCGGCGCCGCCGGGGCGACGACCTCGTTGAGGGTGGTCCTGAGCGGGACGTGGACGGTCTTGTTGAGCAGGCTCACGTCCAGCCCGGCGCGCAGGACGACGGCGCCGGCCTTGCCCGTGCCCCCGCTCCCGGCCCCGGCCCCGCCTCCTCCCGTGGCGGAGGCGGGCGGAGCGGTGAGCAGGGCCACCGCTCCCGTGGCGAGCAGGGCGACCGCGGGCATGCGGAAGGTGTTGCTGTTCAAGATGGTGGAACCCCCGGGGAGATGGGTGCCGTCGCGGCGCCAATGGGGGACATCGCACGCGCCGACGGCTTCGACCCTCGGAATCTTTACGCACTGTGAGTGAACGGGCGACAACCTGGCGTCAGTTCACCCTAACGGGTGGTTTCCACGCATGTATTCGATTTTCGGCGCCCCAGGAGGCACACAAGTCCCCTCCGTTGCAGGCCGGCGGGACACAGGCCTGACACACGGGCGTTGACAACGACACCGTGCGGCCGAGGTCACCGGAGCGTCAACTCCCCGCCGCACACGCCCCCGAAGGACCCGGCGCCGCTCTCAGGCGCGGACCGCCCCGTTCACCACGACCCGCAACGGCCGTGCGAGCGCGCGCACGTCGGCCCGCGGGTCCTCGGCGTAGACCACCAGGTCCGCCGGCGCTCCCTCGGTCAGGCCCGGCCGGCCGAGCCACGCGCGCGCCGCCCAGGTCGTCGCGGAGAGCGCCTCCAGTGGCGGAATCCCGGCCTTGACCAGCTCGGAGACCTCCGCCGCCACCAGCCCGTGCGGCAGCGAGCCGCCCGCGTCCGTGCCCACGTACACCGGGATTCCCGCGTCGCGGGCCGCCCGTACGGTGTCGTACCGCCGCTCGTGCAGCCGACGCATGTGCGCCGACCAGCGCGGGAACTTCGCCTCGCCGCCGGCCGCCATCTTCGGGAACGTCGCGATGTTCACGAGGGTCGGGACGATGGCCACACCGCGTTCGGCGAACAGCGGGATCGTGTCCTCGGTGAGGCCGGTGGCGTGTTCCACGCAGTCGATACCCGCTTCGACCAGGTCCCGCAGCGAGTCCTCCGCGAAGCAGTGCGCGGTGACCCGGGCGCCGAGGCGGTGCGCCTCGGCGATGGCCGCCTCCACCTCCGCGCGCGGCCAGCAGGCGGCCAGGTCGCCCGCCTCGCGGTCGATCCAGTCCCCCACCAGCTTCACCCAGCCGTCACCGCGCAGCGCCTCCCGGCCGACGTACGCGACGAGGTCGGCGGGCTCGATCTCGTGGGCGTAGTTGCGGATGTAGCGGCGGGTGCGCGCGATGTGGCGGCCGGCCCGGATGATCTTCGGGAGGTCCTCGCGGCCGTCGATCCAGCGGGTGTCCGAGGGCGACCCGGCGTCGCGGATCAGCAGGGTGCCGGCGTCGCGGTCGGTGAGTGCCTGGCGTTCGGCCGTCGCGGCGTCCACCGGGCCGTGCGCGTCCAGCCCCACGTGGCAGTGGGCGTCCACCAGGCCGGGCAGCACCCAGCCGGCCACCTCGGTGATCTCCCGGGCGGTACGGGGGCGTTCGAAGCAGATCCGCCCCCCGACCACCCACAGCTCGTCGCGGACCTCGTCGGGGCCGACGAGCACGCGCCCCTTCACGTGCAGCACCGCGCCCTCGTGCGGGGCGCCGGCATCGGTCACATCGGCATCGGTCATGTCGGCACTGTACGTGCGTGCTCGGTAGGCTCTCCCGGTACACCCGAGCGTCCCTGAACGCCCCTGGACGCCCTCGGACGCCCCCGGACGCCCCCGGACGAAGAGAGCACCACCGTGACCCACCCCCTCCTGGACCTCCCGCCGCTCACCGCGGAGCGCTTCGCGTCGATCGAGCGGGGGGTCGCCGACCTCCTCTCCACCCGGCAGGACGTGGTGATCACCCAGGGCGAGGCGCTGCTGCCCCTGGAGGGGTGCATCCGGTCGGGCGCGCGGCCGGGCTCGACGGCGCTGAACGTCGTCACCGGCCCGTACGGGACCACCTTCGGCAACTGGCTGCGCGACTGCGGGGCGGCCGTGGTGGACCTCGCGGTGCCCTTCGACACGGCGGTGACGGCCGAACAGGTGGCGGAGGCGCTCGCCGCCCACCCGGAGATCGACTTCGTCTCGCTGGTCCACGCGGAGGCGGCGACCGGCAACACGAACCCGGTGGCGGAGATCGGCGAGGCCGTACGGGCGCACGGCGCGCTGTTCATGCTGGACGCGGTGGCGTCGGTGGGCGCGGAGGCGCTGCTCCCGGACGCGTGGGGCGTGGACCTGTGCGTGATCGGCGCGCAGAAGGCGATGGGCGGCCCGGCGGGGGTGTCCGCGGTGTCGGTCTCGGACCGCGCGTGGGCCCGTTTCGCCGAGAACCCGGCGGCCCCGCGCCGTTCGTACCTCTCCCTCCTGGACTGGAAGGAACGCTGGATCGACGGCGGGCGCACGACGCTGCTGCACGCTCCGGCGCAGCTGGAGATGCTGGCCCTGGAGGCCTGTCTGGACCGGATCTCCGCCGAGGGCCTCGCGGCGGTGGAGGCCCGGCACGCGGCCGCGGCGGCGGCGACCCGGGCGGGCGCCGAAGCCCTGGGCCTGGCCCCGTACGTGGGCCGGGTGTCGGAGGCCGCCCCGGTGGCCACCACCCTGCGCGTGGCGGACGCCTCGACGGTGGCGGCCAAGGCCCTGGCGGCCGACCCGGCGGCGCCGCTGGCGGCGGGCGGGGGCGCGCTGGCTCGGGAGATGGTCCGGGTCAACCACTACGGGCAGGCGGCCTCGCTGCCCGTGGTGCGCGGCGCGCTGTCGGCCCTGGGGGCCGCCCTCGGCGTCGGGCCGGGGCCGGCCCTGCTCGCGGCGGACGCGGCGTGGGGGGCGGCCCGGCCCTGACGCGGGCGGCGGAGCCCGCCGGTGCCGCGTGGCGGAGCCCGCCGGTGAGGCGGAATGGCACCTGCCACCGACACGGCTGCGGCGCCCGCCGCTGAAGCGGGCGCCGCAGTCCGGTGAGTACAGGCCGCCGTCCGGTCAGGACAGGCCGCCGTCCGGTCAGGACAGGGCGTCCAGCAGCCGGTCCACGTCCGCCTCCGTGGTGTAGAGGTGGAACGAGGCCCGCAGGGCGCCCGCGCGGGCCGAGGTGGCGATGCCCGCGGCCAGGAGGGCGGGCTGCCGGTCGGCGAGGCCCGGCACCGAGACGATGGCGGAGTCGCCGGGCACCGGTTCGTGGCCGAGCCGGGCCAGCCCGGCGCGGTAGCGGGCGGCCAGGGCGGTGTCGTGGGCGTACACCGCCTCGATGCCGACGCGCTCCAGCAGTGCGAGGGAGGGCTCGGCCGCGTGGTAGGCGAGGAAGGCCGGCGATTCGTCGAACTTCCGCGCGCCGCGGGCCAATTGCGGCATCGGGCCGTAGGTCGCGTCCCACATGGACTCCGCCGCCACCCAGCCGGCGTGCAGCGGGGTCAGGGTGTCGTCGGCCTCCTCGGACACGGTGAGGTAGGAGGCTCCTCGGGTGCCGAGCAGCCACTTGTAGCCGGCGGTGACCGTGTACTCGTACGGCGAGGCGTCGAAGGGCAGCCAGCCCGCGGCCTGCGTCGCGTCCACCAGCATCCGGGCCCCGTGCGCGGTCGCCGCCGCGCGCACCGCGGCCAGGTCCGCCGTCCGTCCGTCCGCGGACTGTACGGCGCTCAGGGAGACCAGCGCCGTGTCCGGCCCGACGGCTTCGGCGAGCGACTCCAGCGGGGCGAAGCGGACCTTGAGGTCACCGCGCACCACGAATGGGTTGATCACGGAGGCGAAGTCGCCCTCCGCGCACAGGACTTCGGCGCCGGCCGGCAGTGAGGCGGAGACGAGCCCCACGTGCGTGGCCACGGCCGATCCGACGGCCACGCGGTCGGCGGCGACCCCGACCAGTCGGGCGAAGGCCGCACGGACCCGGTTCACGCGGTCGAAGTCGCCGGAGCCGTCGGGGAGTCCGGTCCCCGCGGCCTCGGACAGCTCACGTACCGCCGCGACGGCACTGCGGGGCAGGACCCCGTAGGTGGCGGTGTTGAGGTAGGTGGTGGAGTGGGCGAACTCGGCTCGGGCCGCCTCGGCCAGGGGAAGATCCATGGCATCCACTCTGCTCCAGGACCACCCCAAAGTCCATTACCTATTTTTCCGCCCTACCCCATAGAAATGCTTATGATTGCGGAACGGCACACGCACCGTCGGGCTCGCACGCCTCCGCGGCGGGACCCGGCTCCGACCCTTCCCGCCCGGCCCACGCCTGCTCCAAGGCGCGGGTGAACACCTCGGCCGGCTGTCCGCCGGAGATCCCGTAGCGGCGGTCGAGGACGAAGAAGGGCACCGCTCCGGCCCCCAGCTCGGCGGCCTCCCGCTCGTCGGCGCGCACCTCGTCGGCGTAGGCGGACGCGTCGGCGAGGACGGCACGGGCCTCGGCCCCGTCCAGTCCGGCCTCGACGGCGAGCGCGATCAGCGCCTCGGGGTCGAACACGGAGCGCTCCTCGGCGAAGTTGGCGCGGTACGCGAGGTCGAGCAGCTCCTCCTGCCGGCCGCGGGCGGCGGCCAGGTGCAGCAGGCGGTGGACGTCGAAGGTGTTGCCGTGGTCGCGACCTTCGGTGCGGTACGCGAGCCCCTCGGCGCGGGCGGCGGCCGCGACGTGCTCCTCCATGCCGCGCGCCTCTTCGAGGGTGCGGCCGTACTTCCGGGCGAGCATCTCGACGACGGGGGCGGTGACGCCCTTGGCGCTGTGCGGATCGAGTTCGAAGGACCGGAAGACGACCTCCACCTCGTCGCGGTGCGCGAACCCGGCCAGCCCCTTGGTGAACCGGGCCTTGCCGATGTAGCACCACGGGCAGGCGATGTCACTCCAGATCTCGACGCGCATGGTTCTTCTTCTCTCCGGGCGGGCGGGACGAAACAGTTCCTGGTTCAACGAAGCGGGGATCTGCCTCATTCCCCGGACGGCGGGGCCACCGAGAGCCACAGGACGCGGTGGGAGCCGGAGGGCGCGGAGCCGGGCTCCGGGAGCCAGCCCTGGCGCGCGTAGAAGGCCCGGGCGCGCAGGTTGTGTTCGTAGACCTCCAGCCGGACCCGGGGTATCCCTGCGCGGCGCCAGGCGTCGAGGCAGGCCGCGTGCAGGGCCGCGCCGGTGCCCCGGCGCCAGTGGTCCGGGTCCACGTGGAGCTGGGTGAGCGTGGTCTCGCCGTCGGCGGTGCGGAAGGCGGCGACGCCGGTGAGCCGCCCGTCCTGCTCGGAGCAGAACACCCTGCCGTCCTCGGCGGAGCGGGCCACGGCCCGGGACCAGCCCTCACGGGTCCGGGCGAGTTCGGCCGCGCCGCCGTAGGCCTCGTCCGGGATGCGGCCCTTGTAGTAGGTGGCCCGGGCCCGGGCGTGGAGGGCGGCGATGGCATCGAGGTCGGCGGGGCGCGCGGTCCTGATCATGGAATGAGTGACGCGCCGGGAACCGCGAAGGTTCCCGGCGCGGCGGCCGTGCGTCCGCGCGGCTACTTCTTCAGCCACGCCTCCATCATCTTCTGCGCGACGGGCGCGGCCAGCTTGCCGCCGCCGATCTCCGAGCGGTCGGTGTCCGAGCGCTCGACCACCACGGCGACGGCGATCTGCCTGCCGTTCGATGTGCCGTAGGACGTGAACCAGGCGAGCGGCGCGATGCTGTTGTTCACACCCCGCTGGGCGGTGCCGGTCTTGCCGCCGACCTCCGCCCCGCCGACCTGGGCGGGCTTGCCGCCGCCCTCGCTGACCACCGTCCTCATGGCGTCGCGCAGCATCGAGGCGGTCTTCTCCTTCATCACCTGCTGCGCCTTCGGGTCCTTGAAGCTCTCCAGGACGTTGCCGTTGGCATCGGTGACCTCGGAGACCATGTGCGGGGCGACGAGCCGGCCGCCGTTCTCGATGGCGGCCGTGACCATCGCCATCTGGAGCGGGGTGGCCTGCACGTCGAACTGGCCGATTCCGGTCTGCGCGACCTGGTCGACCGACATCTTCTTCGAGGGGTACGAGCTCGGCGGGTTGGTGCGGACTGGGGTGTCGATCTGCGTGTTGAAGCCGAGCTTCTCGGCCATGGCCCGCATCTTGTCCTGGCCGAGCCGGTGCGCGAACTCGGCGAACACGTTGTTGCAGGACAGCCGCAGGGCCACCCGGGACGAGACGTTGTTGCACATCTCCGCGGGGGCCTCGCTGCGCAGGTCGGTGCGGGTGCCGGGGATCGTGTACGGAGCCTGCACGCCGGTCGGCGCGTCGATGTCGGTGACCAGGCCGTTCTCGATGGCAGCCGCCAAGGTCACCAACTTGAAGGTGGAGCCGGGCGCCTGGGGCTTGCGCAGGGCCACGTTCTCCAGCGCCTTGCCCTTGTCGGCGGAGAGCTCCGTCCAGGCCTGCGTGTCGTTCGCCCCGGTGATCCGGCCCGGGTCGAAGGAGGGGTTGTTCACGACGCCGAGGATCCGGCCCGTGGCGGGGTCGATGGCCACGGCGGCGCCCTGCTTGCCTTGGAGCGCGTCGTAGCCGGCCTTCTGCACGTCCCTGTCGATGGTCGTCAGGACGTTGCCCGGGGCGGCCCGCTTGTTGGTCAGCACGTCCATCATGGTCTTCAGCCGGCTGTCGGAACCGTTGAGGACGTCCTTGTAGACGCCTTCCAGCATGCTCGTGCCGAAGGCCTGGGAGCTGTAGCCCGTGACGGGGGCGTAGAGCGGGCCGTCGGTGTACGTGCGCTTGTACCCGAAGTCCTTGCCGCCCGTCTCCACCGAGCCCGTGATCGCCTCCCCGCCCACGATGATGTTGCCCAGCGGGTTCTCGTACTGCCCGATGAGGTTTCGCCGGTTGTTCTTGTCGTCTGCGAGGGCCTGGCCTTGGTATGCCTGCACCCAGGTGACGCGGACCAGCAGGGCCAGCACCAGGAGCAGACAGAAGACCGACGCACGCCTGATCGTCTTGTTCATCCTCCAGAAGGACGTGCCGGGGCTCCCGGCCGTTCCGCTCTGCCCCGATTGTGGCGGAGTTCTCAGCTTTTCCTCATGAAGCCTCCCTCGTAGGCGGCGATCACCGCCTGGGTGCGGTCGCGGGATCCGGTCTTGGCGAGGACCGCCGCGACGTGGCTCTTGACGGTCTGCGGTCCGACGCCGAGGCGCTCGCTCATCTCGTGGTTGGACAGGCCGGTGGCGATCAGCCGCAGGACGTCGGCCTCCCGGTCGGTGAGCCGGGCCACCCAGGGTGCGGCGGGCGCGGCGGGGACGCCCGCGCGGCTCGCGGCCAGGGAGCGTACGGCGGCCGGGAAGAGCAGCGAGTCGCCGCGGGCGACGAGCCGGACCGCGCCGATCAGCTCGTCGGGGCGGGCGCGCTTGAGGAGGAAGCCGGCCGCTCCGGCCCGCAGCGCGTCGTAGACGTAGGAGTCGTTCTCGAAGGTGGTGACGACCACGATGCGCGGCGGCTCGGCCATGGTGGCGAGGATCTGCTCGGTGGCCCTGATGCCGTCGATCTCGGGCATCCGGACGTCCATCAGCACCACGTCGGGAGCCAGAGAGCGGACGAGCGGGACGGCCTCCGCCCCGGTGGCCGCCTCTCCCACGACCTCCAGGTCCGGTTCGGCGTCGAGGATGACCCGCAGCGCGGTGCGGACCATCCGCTCGTCGTCGCAGACCACGACGCGCAGCAGCCCCGGAGCCCCGCCCCCCGCCGGCCCCCCGGCCCCCGCGGGCGTCACCGGGGTGGCCGGGGTCGCGGGCGTCACCGGGGTCGCCGGGGTGGCCGGGGTCGCCGGGGTGGCCGGGGTCGCGGGGGTGGCCGGGGTCGCGGGCGTCATCGGTCGGCTCCGGCCAGGGGGAGCACGGCGAGGAGCCGCCATGCGTTCCCGTGCGGCCCCGCCTCGACGCGGCCGCCGAGCAGTGCGGCCCGTTCCCGGGCGCCGTGCAGGCCGCGGCCCCCGGTGGTGCGGGGCTCTCGCCCGTCCGGGGCTGCGGGGGTGTTGGTCATGGTGATCTCCAGTTCGCGGTGGTCGCCGCCCCGCGCGTCCCGCCGCAGGCGTATCCGCAGGTCCACGGGGCCGGCGCCGTGGCGCAGCGCGTTGCTCAGGCCCTCCTGGACGATCCGGTACGCCTCGCGGGAGGCGATCGCCGGGAGCAGGGCCCAGTCCCCGGCGGGCCCGGGGTCCAGCCGGGCGGTGACGGCGGCGCCGGCGGCCCGGGTACGGGCCAGCAGCCCGTCGAGGTCGGCGGCGAGGGTCGGCGCGGGCGCGGCGCCCGGCCGGGCCGGGTCCCCGTCCCGCAGGAGGCCCAGGACCGCGTCCAGCTCGCCCACCGTCCGCCGGGTGGTGTCCTCGATCGCGGCGAGTGCCTCCCGTACGAAGCCGGGGTCGGTGTCGAGCACCCGCCGGGCGGCGGCGGCCTGGAGGGTGACGGCGCTGAGCGCGTGCCCGACCGCGTCGTGCAGCTCCCGGGCCAGCCGGTTGCGCACGGCCAGGTCGGCAGCCCGTTCCTCGGCCGCCGCCAGCCGGTCCGCACCCGTCGGCCCGAGCAGGACGGACGCCAGCCGGGCCAACACCGCCCCGGCACCCGCCGCGCACAGGACGAGTCCGGCCAGCAACCCGGCCCCGAGCAGGGGGGCCGCGTACGGCCCGGCGTCCGTACCGAGCCCGCCCCACCCCAGTCGGGCCTCCCGCAGCGCGCCCACGAACGGCAGCGCCATCAGCGTCACCGCCATGGGCGGCACCGCGAGGGTCATCCCGCTGAGCACCGCGCCGACCCCCAGGTGCAGGGTCCACCAGGCCGACGCCCGCCGCCGGGCGGCCCAGGAGCGGGCCGGCCCCTCGGCGAGCCGCTCGCCCGGCACGCCGCACAGGGCCCGTACGGCGGCCACCGACAGCGGCCGGACCGGCCCGAGCATCCCGGTCAGCGCTGCGGGCGGCAAGGCCAGCGCGTAGGAGGCGAGGGTCAGCGGGAGGGAGGAGAAGGCGTTGGCCCCTCCCGCCGCCACGCCCACTCCCGCCTGCGCGAGGAGGAAGTACGGCATCAACAGGGCCCCGCCGAGGATCAGGTGGACCCAGCGCAGCCGGGCCCGCGCCCCGAGGAGCCGCTCCGCGGCGCGGCCGCTCGTCACTCCTGGCGCCGACGGGTCAGGAAGCGGATGAGGACGACGGCGGCGAGCCCTCCGGTGACCATCTGGCCGGCGTAGATGAGCCGGGTAACGCCGGAGAGTCCGTCTCCCCCGTCCAGCTGCCGACCCAGGGAGGCGATCAGCAACCACAGCCCCCAGCTCAGTGCGGCCGCCCCGCCCGTCCACGCGAGAGCCGCCGGCCACCAGGACCCGCTGCCCCCGCCCCGTACCAGCAGGACCGCGCCCGCCGCCGCGGCAAAGGCGCACAGCGCGTGCACCGCGGATATCGCGCCCGTCTCGACCGACCAGGCAGCGGCCCGCTCCGCCTCCATCCCGGCCGTGCCCCCGAAGGCCCAGTACAGGTGCAGCGCGCCCATGGCCGCTCCGGCCGCCGCCGCGGCTGCCGCCGTCACGCGGGTGGAGGTCCTGGCCCACGCCCCGGGCGCCCCCTGCCGGAGCCGGCCGCCCCAGCGCTCCCGCGCGTAGGGGACGAACAGCCCGGCCAGTGCGAGCGCTTGGACGATGAACCCGCCGTAGACGACGTGGAAGACCCAGGGGTCCAGGAAGGGCCTGGCCGCGCCGTCGACCGGGGCCGTCCCCAAGCCGATGGCCCGTATGAGCAGTTGGGCCGGGAACCCGAGGACGATGGGGGCCAGGAGTCCCGACGCGACGAACACCGGGACGGTCAGCAGCCAGGACGGCACCCTCATGCCCCACGGCCGGGTCAGCGCCAGCACGAGCACGATGACGCAGGCGTCCATGGCCATCGTGACGGAATTGGCCACGATCAGGAACGGGCCGGGCTCGGCGAGCACGCTGCCGTCCGGTATCCCGATCCGACTCCCGGCCAGCCAGGCGGCCTTGAGGGCCAGATAGGGGACGGTGGCGGCCAGGGCCACCGCCCGCAGGATCGGCCGCCAGGCCCCCGGAGCGGAGGCCGTCGGCCCCTGCGTCGCGTACCTCATGTGAACGCCTCGTGTGGTCATGTCCCCACGGTCCCGCGGCAACGGCCTCACCACCTCCCCCGCAGTGGGGAACCGCCTCCCCCGTGCGGGGGAGAAATCGCTCCGGCCCCTCACACCCCGCCCCGCCCCCACCGCTCCGCACGCCGCCCCACCGCACCCCGCCCCGCCATAACCCCAGCCCCCACCCCACATCCGCCGCCTCACATCCGCCGCGTCACCACCGACAGCCGGTCCCGCGCCTCGAACAGCGCCGCCTTGATCACCTGCTCGTGTCCCGCCGTCAGCCGGGCGACCGGCACCGAGCAGCTCACCGCGTCCCGCGCCGGCGTCCGGTACGGCACGGCCACCCCGAAACAGCGCAGCCCGAGCGTGTTCTCCTCGCGGTCCACCGCGTACCCCTGCTCCCGGACCAGCGCCAGCTCCTCCACCAGCCGCTCCCGGTCGGTGATGGTGTGCTCGGTGACCGCCTCCAGGCGCCGCGGCAGCAGCCGGCGCACCTCCTCGTCCGTGTGCGTGGCCAGCAGCGCCTTGCCCAACGCCGTCGAGTGCACCGGCAGCCGCCGGCCGACCCGGGTGAAGGGGCGCAGGTAGTGCCGGGACTGCCGGGTGGCCAGGTACACCACGCTCGTCCCGTCCATCCTGGCCAGGTGGATGGTCTCGGTCGTGTCGTCGGAGAGCCGGTCCAGGGTGGGCCGGGCCGCGGCGACCACCTCGTCCCCGTCGATGTACGAGCTGCCGACGAGCAGGGCCCGTACGCCGATGCCGTACCGGGTGCCCGTGGCGTCCGTCTCCACCCACCCCAGGTTCACCAGCGTGCGCAGCAGCATGTACAGGCTGGACTTGGGCAGGGAGAGGTCGTGCTGGATGTCGGCCAGGCTGTGCAGCCCCGGCCGCGCCGCGAAGTGCTCCAGCAGCAGCACCGTCCGCACCGCCGATTTGACCGGCGCCGCCTGTACCGCGCTCCCCGACTCGGTCGTCGTCATACGCCTGCTCCCCCTCTGGGCGCCCCTTGTCACGCGGAGGACGCGGAAATAGAGTCCACAGCAGATGTGATCATTCATCCACCGGAACGGCGTTCAGAGTACTGAACGATCCAGGAGGCAGTGGGCCATGACAACGACACCAGTCTGGAGTGTGGACCCCCGCACCGGGAAGCAGCGCGAGCAGGTTGCGGTGGAAGCCACACCCCAGGAGGTGGACGGGGCGGTGCGCGCCGCGCACGCGGTCCGCGGCGCACTCGCCGACGGCCCCGCCCGCGCCGCCTTCCTGCGCGCCGCGGCCGCCCTCCTCGACGAGTCGGCCGCCCACGTCATCGAGGCCGCCGACGCGGAGACCGCGCTCGGCCCGGGCCGGCTCACCGGCGAACTGGCCCGCACCACCGGCCAGCTGCGCGCCTTCGCCGACGCCGTGGACGAGGGGTCCCACCTCGACGTCCGCATCGACCGCGCCGACCCCGCCCTCAGCCCGCCCCGGCCCGAACTACGCCGCTACAAGGTGCCGCTCGGCGTGGTCGCGGTCTACGCCGCCTCGAACTTCCCGCTCGCCTTCTCCGTCCCCGGCGGGGACACCGCGAGCGCGCTGGCCGCCGGCTGCCCGGTGGTGGTCAAGGCGCACCCGGACCATCCGGCCACCTCCGAGCTGTGCGCCTCCCTGCTGCGCCGGGCGGCCGTCTCCGCCGGGCTCCCCGCCGATGTGGTGTCGGTGCTCCACGGGTTCGACGCGGGTCTGGAGCTGGTCCGGCACCCGCTGGTCTCCGCCGCCGGGTTCACCGGCTCCGTCCGGGGCGGACGGGCCCTGTTCGACGCGGCCGCCGCCCGGCCCGTGCCCATCCCCTTCCACGGCGAGCTCGGCTCCCTCAACCCGGTCGTGGTCACCCCGGCCGCCGCCGCCGAGCGCGCCGAGGAGATCGGCGCCGGGCTCGCGGGCTCGGTCACCCTGGGCGTCGGGCAGTTCTGCGTCAAGCCCGGCCTGGTCCTGGTCCCCGAGGGGGCGGACGGCGACCGCCTCGCCGACGCGCTCACCAAGGCGCTCGGCGAGACCGAGCCGGGTGTGCTGCTGGACCACCGGATGCGGGAGAACTTCATCGCGGGCGTACGGGAGCGGGCCGCACTGCCCGGCGTCGGCGCCCCCGTCACCCCGGGCTCGGGCGGGGAGCACACCGTCGGCGCGGGCTACCTGACGGTGCCGGCCGCCAGCCTCGTCGGGGGCGGGGCGTACGAGGTCCTCCTGGAGGAGTGCTTCGGACCGGTGACCGTGCTCGCCCGGTACGCCTCCCAGGACGAGGCCGCCGCGCTGCTCGGCCGCCTCCCCGGCAACCTGACCGCCACCCTCCAGCTGTCGGCGGCCGAGGCCGAGGGGGCGCCCGGGCCGGCCTCGGAGCTGATCGGGCAGGTCTCTGAGCTGGCCGGCCGCATCGTGGTGAACGGCTGGCCGACCGGGGTCGCCGTGGCGCCGGCCCAGCACCACGGCGGCCCGTACCCGGCGGCGACCTCCCACTCCACCTCGGTCGGCGGGACCGCGATCGAGCGGTGGCTCCGGCCGGTGGCCTACCAGTCGGTGCCGGACGCCCTCCTTCCGCCGGAGCTGCGGGAGGCCAACCCGCTGGGCGTGCCGCGCCGGGTCACGGGCGGCTGACGGCCGCCCCGGGGCGCTTGGGGACCCCGGCGCGGACCCCACCGCGCCCCTGACCACGCCGGACGTCCCCGCCCGGCGCGGGCGGCCCGGAAAACACCTTGCCGCCCCGCGCCCGGCCCGGCAGGCTGCCGCCCATGCCGAGACCACACGGGTTCACGTACGAGCGACTGGGCGAGCACTGCGTCGCCATCACCCACCGGGGACGGGCCGCGGCCACCCTGCGCGGGAGCCGGGCCGACACGTTCCTGGCGGAGGTGGAGTCCGGCGACGCACAGCTCGTGATGGCCCGCTGGACCGGGGCGTACAAGATCGGCAACGAGCGCACGGCGAGGAACCACCCCCGCAACCGGCGCTGAAATATCTCGCGGGGGCAAGGGAACGGCACAGCACCTCCGGTCGTTCTCCCGGCATGACCGCTATGACCCCTGGTTCCAACCTGCCGCTCGCCGCCGTCCGCGTGACGGTGGACGTGGCCGCGCCGGTACGCCTCGACGTGTCGGCCCTGCTCCTCACGGCGGACGGCAAGGTGCGCTCCGACGCCGACTTCATCTTCTTCAACCAGCCCTCCGGGCCGGGTGTCGTCTACCGGTCGGGCGGCGGTTCGGCGCCGGACTCGATCACCGTGGACACCAGCGCGCTGCCGCCGGGCATCGAGCGGATCGTGGTCACGGCCAGCCCGGACGCCGCGGGCCAGTCCTTCCAGGGCATCGAGCCCACCGCCACCGTGCGCGACGCGGACGGCGGCTCGGTGATCGCCACCTTCACCCCGCCGCAGCTGGCCACCGAGACCGCGCTCGTCGTCGTGGAGGTCTACCGGCGCGGCGGCGCGTGGAAGGTCCGCGCGGTCGGCCAGGGGTACGCGAACGGCCTCGCCGGCATCGCCACCGACTTCGGGGTCTCCGTGGAGGAGGAGCCGGCCCCCGCCGCGGCCGCTCCCGTCGCCCCGGCAGCGCCGGCAGCCCCCTCGGCTCCCGCCGCGCCGCCCGCCCCGCCCGTCGCCCACCCCGTCTCCCCCTGGCTCGGCGGTGCGACGACGCCCACCCCGCCCGCGCCGGTCGCCGCTGCGCCCGCGGCCGCTCCGGGAGCCGCGGCTCCGGGAGCCGGGAAGATCAACCTCGACAAGGGCCGGGTCAGCCTCCAGAAGAACCAGACCGTCTCCCTGGTCAAGGGCGGCCGTCCGCTCCTCTCCCAGGTCAAGATGGGTCTTGGCTGGGAGCCCGCGTTCCGCGGCAAGGACATCGACCTCGACGCCTCCGTCATCGCGTACGGCCCGCAGCGCAACCACATCGACAGCTGCTACTTCGGGAAGCTGTCGATCCTGGGCGGCTCGGTCAAGCACTCCGGCGACAACCTCACCGGTGAGGGCGCGGGCGACGACGAGGTGATCGTCGTGGACCTCGGCCGGCTGCCCGCCGAGGCCACCGGCCTGGTCTTCACGGTGAACTCCTTCTCCGGCCAGAAGTTCAGCGAGGTGGCCAAGGCCTACTGCCGCCTGATCGACGCGGCGAGCGGTGAGGAGCTGGTGCGCTTCGACCTCACCGGCGCCGAGCCGCAGACCGGAGTGATGATGGCCAAGCTCATCAAGCAGTTCTCCGGGGAGTGGGAGATGACGGCCATCGGCGAGTTTGTGAAGTCGCGCACAGTGCGCGGCATGGTCAAGCCCGCCGCGCAGGCCCTCTGAGCAGGTGGGCGGGCACATGCGGCCACCGGGCTCCGTCGCGGGTGATGGATGCCACGCGTAATCCGGAGGTGGCTGTCAGTGCCCGCCCGTAGCCTTGGAGCATGCAGAAGTCACTCACACCCGCGGGTCCCGCTCGCCCGTCCGCCTCAGAGGCGAACGAGGCGATCCGGCACCTCGTCGAAACCCGGGTGGACGGCGACTGGCCTGCCGAGGCGTACGAGTTCCTCCTCGCCGAGTGGGCCACGGCCTCCCACGCGGAGGTTTCCGCCGCCCAGTAAGCCGCCGGGACCACCGGGGAGGCTCCGTCAGCGGGTGCGCCGCCACGGCCCGGTGACGGCCAGCATGATGCCGGGGTCCTGGATGTTGACGTACAGGGTGCGGCCGTCCGGGGAGAAGCAGACACCGGTGAACTCCGAGTACTCCGGCTCCTCGGCCGTGCCGATGTTCAGCTCGTTGCGTGCCAGCGGGTAGGTACGGCCCGTCTCGGTCGCGCCGAACAGGTGCTGCAGGCCCGAGCCGTCCTCCGCGATGACGAGGCCGCCGTACGGCGACACCGTGATGTTGTCGGGGCCGTCGTAGCCGCCGTCCGCCGAGGGCTGCGCGTTCACCCCGATCAGCACGGTCAGCCGGATCGTGCGCCGCTTGGGGTCGTAGAACCACACCTGGCCGTCGTGCGCGGCGCCCGGGCTCTCCTCGCGGGCGTAGGAGGAGACGAAGTACGCGCCGCCGTCGCCCCACCACATGCCCTCCAGCTTGCGGCCCCGCGTCACGACGCCGTCCGCGAACTGCTTGCGCACGGGTACGGTCCGCGCGTCGCGGTCCGGTACGTCCACCCAGTCGACGCCGTAGACGGTGCCGATCCTGGTCGCGCGCGAGAGGTCGTCGACGAACCGGCCCGAGCTGTCGATGCACTTGGCGGCCTGGAGCACGCCCGCGTCCGGGGCGAGGGTGCGGAGCCTGCCGCGGCCGTGGCGGAAGCCGCGGGGCGGGGTCCAGCGGTAGAGCAGCCCGTTGGGGCCGGAGGCGTCCTCGGTGAGGTAGGCGTGGCCCTGGCGCGGGTCGATGACCACGGCCTCGTGGTCGTAGCGGCCGAAGGCCTTGACGGGCCGCGGGTCGCGGTTGGCGCGCCGGTCGTGCGGGTCGACCTCGAAGACGTAGCCGTGGTCCTTGGTCATGCCGTTCCTGCCGGCGAGGTCGGAGTTCTCCTCGCAGGTCAGCCAGGTGTTCCAGGGGGTGGCGCCGCCCGCGCAGTTGGTCGACGTGCCGGCGATGCCCACCCATTCGGCGACCTCGCCGCCGCGCCGGACCTCGACCACCGTGCAGCCGCCGGCCGCCGCCGGGTCGTAGACGAGGCCCTCGGAGAGCGGCACGGGCCGGGGCCAGCCCTCCCGCTTGCCCTTCAGCTCGTGGTTGTTGACCAGCAGGGTGACGCCGCGGTGGCCCTCGAAGGCGGCCGTCCCGTCGTGGTTCGACGGGGTGGTCTCACCGGACTCCAGCCGGGTGACGCCGCTGTGGGTGAGCACGCGGTACGTGAACCCGGCGGGAAGGGCCAGCAGTCCGGCCGGGTCGGCGACGAGCGGGCCGTAACCGGGCTCACAGGGCCGTCCGTGCTCGCCCTGGCCCGCGCCCCCGTCGGCGGCCAGGGCGCCGGGAGCCGTGGCGAGGGCGCCCACCGTCCCGGTGAGCGCGACTCCCGCGCCGGCGATCACTGTGCGGGCGGTGAAGTCTCTGCGGCTGAGCGGCATCGGGGTCTCCAGGGGTGGGGAGGTGCTGCGCCTGTCGTGCGGTCGTCGGCGCACACGCTCCCGCCCGCACGTGAACGGCGGCTGAACTACCCAGGAAGAGGCTGCGGGCCCTCGCCGGCGGCCGCAATGGCGTACTCCGGCCCAGGAACGGCTCGTTGTCGATCCCCGGCGGGCGGCCCGGCCGGTCCGGGGCTACTGCCGGGACCGCGCCCTGAACGCGGCCTTGCGGGCCTCCTTGGCCGCCTTCCGGTCCGGGTGCAGCCGGCCCATGGCCTCCAGCACGTGGGCGGTCTCGGGGTGCTCGATCCGCCACACCCGGTCGAAGAAACCGGTGTGGTGTGCGGTCAGGGTCTCCATCAGGAGCGGCAGTTCCCCGGCCTCCCCGTCCGCGGCGAGCTGCGCCGCGATGGTGTCCACCGTCAGCCAGAAGACCATCGCCGCGTCGGGCGCCGGTACGTCGGCCGACCCGCGCTCGGCCAGCCACACCCGGGCGAGCCCGCCGAGCTGCGCGTCGTCCAGCACCGCGCGGACCGCCGGCTCGGCCTGCGGCCCGGCGAGCGCGAGGGCCTGCTGGCAGCGCAGCCGGCGCAACGGGGCTCCCTCGTCGTCGCCGCGGGCCGCGCCGAGCAGCTCCGCGACGGCGCCGACCGGTTCGCGGCCGGCCAGCCACTGTTCCATCTCCGCCTGGGCGGCGCCCTCCGGGTAGCCGGCGACCGCTTCGAGCAGGGCGTCGGCGCCCTTGCCCGCGAAGTCGCCGACGGCGGGGGCCTCGACCCCGGCCTCCAGCATCCGGGCCCGGATGCCGTACAGGCCCAGCGGAGTCAGCCGGACCATTCCGTAGCGAGAGACGTCCTCTTCCTCCTCGTCGGTCCGCCCGGCCGCTCCTTCCTCGTCGTCGGCCTCCGCCATCAGCTCCTCGTCGACCGGGCGGAAGTCGACCAGCCCGATCGGCTCGAGCTGGCGGAACTGGTCGTCCAGGCGCATCATCGCGTCCGAGACCTGTTCCAGCACGGCTTTGGTCGGCTCGCCCATGTCGTCCGGCGCCACCATGGACGCGGCGAGCACGGGCAGCGGAACCGGCCCGTCCGCCGCCGCCTCGGCGACGGTCAGCAGGTAGAGGTGGGCGAGCACCCCGTCGAGGACGTCGGCCTCGCGGCCCGGGTTCCAGTCCAGTCGGCCGAAGTCGAGCTCGCCGTCCGCGTCGAGCGCGTCGGCGAGGTCGTCCAGATCGGGGACCGCCGCGTCGGCGAGCACGGTGTCCAGGGCGGCGAGCCACAGGTCCAGTACGTCGCCGGGCGCGCCGCCGGTCACCAGCGCCAGGTCCTCGCCGGGCGTGGCGGAGCCGTGTTCCTCCGCGTCCTCGTCCGGTTCGCTCACGTCGACCAGGCCCGTGTCCACCGCCACCCGCCAGGCCTGGCTCGCGTACACCGGGGAGTCCGCGTCGGCGGTGTCGAGGCCGAGCAGCGCGGCGGCCTGCGGCAGCTGTTCGGCGACGAGTTCGCCGCCGAAGCCGACGCGGGTGTCGGGTCCGGCCCAGCGGGCCAGTCGTACGGCGCGGGCGAACAGCGGGGCCGTCAGGGCGGCACGGGCCAGTTCCGCATCGGAGTGCAGCCGGACCGGCGGCAGAGTGGGGTGCGGCACTGCGGACATGGGGTGGTTCTCCTCGCGAACGCGGTGGGACGGGCCGTCGTACGGCGCACCAGCGTAGACGCATATCGGGCGCGCCCGGCGGGCCATCGCCTTTGGTTCATCCCACAGTCAACCGTCGTATTCCCTGGAGGCCTTGACAACTTCGGCGGCCACACAGGAAATTGACGCGCGTAGACATATCGATGGCCGCAGGTCATCCGCAGATCTCACTGCCGTCCCACCCTCATGCGTTCCCCTCATCCCACACCGGAGTCCCTGACCATGCGCTCCTCGCACCCCCGTTCCGCCGCCGTCGCGGCCCTCGTCGCCTCCGCCCTGGCCACCGGCCTGCTCGCGGGCTCCGCCGGCGCGGCGGAAGGCGTCGCCTCCGCCGATCCCACGCGCATCCACGACATCCAGGGCACCACCCGGATATCCCCGCTCAACGGCAAGCCGGTCGCGGACGTCGAGGGCATCGTGACGGGCGTGCGCACCTACGGATCGCGCGGCTTCTGGATCCAGGACCCGGACGCCGACGACAACGCCGCCACCAGCGAAGGCGTGTTCGTCTTCACCAGTACGGTCCCGACCGTCGCCGTGGGCGACGCGGTCAAGGTCTCCGGCACGGTCGGCGAGTACGTCCCCGGCGGCGTCGCCTCCGGCAACCAGTCCGTGACGCAGATCTCCAAGCCCGTCGTCACCGTGGTCTCCTCGGGCAACGCCCTGCCCGCGGCCACCGTGATCAACGAGTACACGGTGCCCGCCGAGTACGCCCCGGCCGGCGACCCCGCCGCCGGCGGCAGCATCAACGGCCTGACCCTGGAGCCCTCCCGCTACGCCCTGGACCACTACGAGTCCCTGGAGGGGATGGACGTCCGCATCGGCACCTCCCGCGTGGTCGGTGCCACCGACCCGTACGCGGAGCTGTGGGTCACGGTCAAGGGCTGGGAGAACGCCGCCAAGCGCGGCGGGACGGTCTACGGCTCGTACGAGTCCCAGAACACCGGCCGCCTCCAGATCCAGCAGCTCGCACCCCTCGCGCAGCAGCCCTTCCCGGTGGCCAACGTCGGCGACAGGCTGACCGGCACCACCGAAGGCCCGCTGGACTTCAACCAGTTCGGCGGCTACACCCTGGTGGCGCGCACCCTCGGCACCGTGAAGGCGGGCACCCTCGCCCCGGAGAAGACCAAGGCGCAGGCCGCGAACGAGCTCGCGGTGGCCACGTACAACGTCGAGAACCTCGACCCGACCGACCCGCAGGAGAAGTTCGACGCGCTGGCGAAGGCGGTCGTCGAGAACCTGGCCTCCCCCGACGTCCTCGCCCTGGAGGAGATCCAGGACGACAACGGCGCCAAGAACGACGGGACGGTGTCGGCCGGCCAGACGCTGACGAAGTTCACCGAGGCGATCGTGGCGGCTGGCGGCCCGGCGTACCAGTGGCGCTCGATCGACCCGGAGGACAAGAAGGACGGCGGCGAGCCCGGCGGCAACATCCGCCAGGTGTTCCTCTTCAACCCGGCGCGGGTCTCCTTCACCGAGCGCGCCCCGGGCGACGCGGTGACGGCGACCGGCGTGGTCAAGGAGAAGGGCAAGGCCGCCCTGACGCACTCCCCCGGCCGGATCGACCCCGCGAACCCGGCGTGGGCGGACAGCCGCAAGCCGCTGGCCGGCGAGTTCACCTTCCGCGGCAAGACCGTCTTCGTGATCGCCAACCACTTCGGCTCCAAGGGCGGCGACGAGGGACTGACCTCGCACCACCAGCCGCCGGTGCGCTCCTCGGAGGCCAAGCGGCTGCTCCAGGCGCAGTCCGTGAACGGCTTCGTGAAGGACGTCCTCGCGGTGGACAAGAACGCCCACGTCCTGGTCCTCGGCGACATCAACGACTTCGAGTTCTCGGCGACGACGAACGCGCTGGCCGACGGCGGGGCGCTGTACCCGGCGATCAAGTCGCTGCCGAAGGCGGAACGGTACTCCTACGTCTACCAGGGCAACGCGCAGGTCCTGGACCAGATCCTGACCAGCCCGGCGATCAAGAACTTCACGTACGACAGCGTGCACATCAACGCGGAGTTCTCGGCCCAGAACAGCGACCACGACCCGCAGGTGCTGCGCTTCCGCCCGTAGCACCCCCGAAGCGCAGAGGGGCCCGGCCGGTCCCCCGGCCGCCACCGGGTGGACACCCCCGCGGCCGGGCCCCCTGCCACACTTCGGCCGGATATGAGGACTTTCGGCCCTGGCGTGACGCTCGACACATCCCTACCCAATCGACCGGTTCTGGTGTTGAGTGTCTGCACGCCCGATCTTGTACCGGCTTGTACCGCCCGCACTCCCCGGAGGACCGCGTGTTCCCCTCCATCTCCATCGCCCAGGAGATCGGCCTCGCCGTCCTGTGCGTGGCCGCGCTCGTCTGGGTCGTCGGCCTCGGCCACATGGTGGGGGACAGCCGCTTCCACCACCCGGAACCAGGCGCCTTCGACGGCCTTCCGGCGATCCCGGCCCAACGCGGCGCCGCCGCCCACCCGCTGGAGTCGGTCGAGCTGACCGAGGCCGAGCGGGAGGCCTTCGCCGGCCTGATCCGCAGCATCGCACCGCGCTAGCGGTCCCGGCGCCGGGGCCCGTGCCCCTTCCTCCGACGCCGGGGGCCTGATGCCCCCCCCCGCACGCACACGAGCGCCCTCCCGGTCCGCGGAAGGGCGCTCGCTGCCGCCGGGCGGGGCGGCCGGGTGTCAGTTGTGGCTGTGCAGGACCTCGTTCAGGCCGCCCCAGGCCGCCTTGTACGGGCGGGCCTCGACGGCGCCGGTGACCGAGTTGCGGCGGAAGAGGATGTGGTCGGCGCCGGACAGTTCCAGCGCCTTGACGATCTCGCCGTCCGGCAGGGTGACGCGGGTGCCCGCGGTCACGTAGAGGCCGGCCTCGACGACGCACTCGTCGCCCAGCGCGATGCCCACGCCCGCCTCGGCGCCGATCAGGGTGCGCTCACCGATCGAGATGATCTGCTTGCCGCCGCCCGACAGGGTGCCCATGGTGGACGCGCCGCCGCCGATGTCGGAGCCGTCGCCGACCACGACGCCCGCGGAGATGCGGCCCTCGACCATGGAGGTGCCCAGGGTCCCGGCGTTGAAGTTCACGAAGCCCTCGTGCATGACCGTGGTGCCCTCGGCGAGGTGCGCGCCGAGGCGGACGCGGTCCGCGTCGGCGATGCGCACGCCCTTGGGGGCGACGTAGTCCGTCATCCGCGGGAACTTGTCGATCGAGGTGACCTGGAGGTGCAGGCCCTCGGCGCGCGCGTTGAGGCGGACGGTCTCGACCTGGTCGACCGCGACCGGGCCGAGCGAGGTCCAGGCGACGTTGGCCAGCAGGCCGAAGAGGCCGTCGAGGTTCTGGCCGTGCGGCTTGACCAGGCGGTGGCTGAGCAGGTGCAGGCGCAGGTACGCGTCGTGCGCGTCCAGCGGCTTGTCCTCCAGCGAGGCGATGACCGTGCGGACGGCTACGACCTCGACGCCGCGGACCGCGTCCGAGCGGATCGCCTTCGGCGCGGCGGCGCCGAGCAGTTCGAGGGCCTGCTCGGCCGTCAGGCGCTCGGTGCCGGCCGGGCCGGGCTCGGCGACCAGCTGGGGGGCGGGGAACCAGGTGTCGAGGACGGTGCCGTCGGCAGTGATGGTGGCAAGTCCGGCGGCGACGGCGCCGGTGGTACGCGTAGCAGTCATGCCCGAAACCTAACCGGCGACGGGCCGCGGTCGCGAACCGGTCTCATGTGCCGGGCGCGGTGCGTGTCGCGCCCGGCACCGGGTGTGTCGCGTCCGGCGCAGGCGTGTCGCGCCCGGCGCAGGCGCGGACGAGTCGGCGTCAGGCACGGACGAGCCGGCGGCAGGCACGGACGAGTCGGCGGCGGGGGCCGGGTGGGCACGGGCTGGGGGCCGCGACCGCGCCTGCGCCGCCTCACGGGTGTCCCAGCACCCGCCCCAGGACCTCGCTGCCGCCGCCCGGGGTCGTCCCGGCGCACGCCCGCCGCCATCCGTGGGCCGCCCCGCCGAGGTTCAGCAGGACCACCCCGCCGATCACGAGCGCGATCCCGGCGATCTTCGCGGCGGTGGCCGCCTCCCCGAGGAACGGCATGCCGATGCCCGCGACGGCCGTGCCCACGCCCGCCCGGATCGCGTACGCCGTAGCGACCGACTCGGTACACATGCAGGCCGGACCCGACGCCCCGGCGCCCCGATGCCAGTCGCCCGGCCACGGCTCCGCCCGGACCGGCCCCACCCACCCCGCGGCGCCGCAGGCCCGCAGGCCCGCACGTCACGCCAGGGTGAACCAGGCCGCCCGCGCCTTCTTCCACTCCGGATGCGCCAGGTCCTTGGCCTCGGTGCCGTCCCCGTACAGGTCGGCGGCCCCGCTGTCGGTGATCAGCTGGACGCGGGCGCCGCGCACCCGCCGGTCGGGCACGTCCACCACGGCCTCCCAGCCGCCGGAATCCGCGGTGGGCAGGTCCGCCCGCTTCTGCGGGGCGTGGCCGGCGACGCCGTCCCACTGGTACAGGGCGTACGGGTCGGAGTTGTCGGCGGCGGCGAAGGAGCCCGCGAGGATCAGGTACTGGTCGGCGGCGTTCTTGCGGAGGTCACGGACGGCCAGCCCGCCGAGGTCCATCCCGATCGGCTCCCCGAAGACGGGCCCGTCCCCGGCCGCCACCACCCGGTCCATGTTGACCACGGGTACGACCAGCGCCTTGCCGCCCGGCGCCGCGGGGGCCAGCGGGGCGCGGAAGCCGAGGTAGGCGGTGGTCGTGGAGCCGGGGGCGAACTCCAGGCCCTCCACATCGAAGCCGTCGATCCCCTTCGGCACCCGCCCGTTCGCCGTGCCGGCCGCGAAGCCGAAGCGGTCGCCGTGCGCCGCGTCCCAGGCGATCAGGTCCTCGCGCAGGCCCTTGTAGGCGCCGCCGAAGGCGATCTCGGTGGCCGCGCCCGAGCCGGTGATCCGCGTGGAGAAGACGGTGTTCCGCTCCGCCTCGTACGTGCCGTCCTTGTTGTTGCCGAGCGAGCCCGTCCAGTAGACGGTGTCTCCCACCCGGGCGGCGGCCTCGATGTCGGCCTCCTTCGTCCGGCCCAGGGCCGGACCGAGGTCCCAGCTCTTGACCGGCGCCCCGGAGCGGGAGCGGTCGTAGAGCCGCAGCTCGTTCGTCTCGTCGTCGGCGACCAGCACGTGGCCGCCGCCCGCGTCGACGGCGGCGGAGGCGTCCGACGAGCCGGTGAGGTAGCGGGTGGCCGGCGCGCCCGCCACGCGTGCCGAGGCGGCGTAGGAGAGGGTGGCCCGCGCGCTCTTTCCGCCGCGGCCGGTCACCTCCAGCGTGAGGTCGGTGCAGCCCCTGCCCCGGGCCCGGACGGTCAGGCTCCGGTCGCCGGTACGGGTCCGCTCCTGGCGTACGTCGCCCACGCCCGCCACGGCGGGATTGCTGGAGGTGAGCACCCGCAGCCGCAGCAGGCCCGCCGGGATTCCGGCCTGCTCGACGTCCACCGTCACGGAGGGGTCGCCGTACGCGCCCACCGCGCCGCTGAGGTGCGAGGCGGACAGCGCGATCGTCGGATCGGCGTACCCGGCGGCGTGCGCGGGAGCGCCCAGCGCCGCGACGAGCAGGGCCGCGACCAGCAGGGCCGCGGCGCCCGTGCGACGGGCCGGTGAGGGGCGAACGGTCACAGGGGTCCTCTCCAGTGCTGCGCCACGGCGTGACGGCCGACCAGAAGCCGGCCCGTCCGGTCCCGAGCGGGCCGGTCCCAGCCCGTCCGGTCCCGAGCGGGCCGCCGCCGGGCCGCCCGGAGAACAGGGAGGGCCCCCGGCACGACCGTGCCGGGGGCCCTCACCTGCGGGCGTCGATCAGACGTTGAAGCCGAGCGCGCGGAGCTGCTCACGACCGTCGTCCGTGATCTTGTCCGGGCCCCACGGGGGCATCCAGACCCAGTTGATGCGCAACTCGTTGACGATGCCGTCCGTCGCGGACTTCGCCTGGTCCTCGATGACGTCCGTCAGCGGGCAGGCCGCCGAGGTCAGCGTCATGTCCAGGGTGGCGATGTTCGCGTCGTCGACGTGGATGCCGTAGATCAGGCCCAGGTTGACCACGTCGATGCCCAGCTCGGGGTCGACCACGTCGTAGAGGGCCTCGCGGACCTCCTCCTCGGTGGCCGGCTTGATCGACGCCTCGGGCGTCGCGTTGTCGGTCATGCCGTCTTCCTCTCCGCGTCGCCCAGTGCCTGGGCGGTCGCGTCCTTCCACGCCATCCAGCTCAGCAGAGCACACTTCACGCGCGCGGGATACTTGGAGACGCCGGCGAACGCGACCGCGTCCTCCAGCACCTCCTCCATCTCCTCGGTCGGCTCCAGCTTGCCCTTGGACTGCATCAGCTCCAGGAACGCGCCCTGGATCTTCTGCGCCTCGGCCAGCTCCTTGCCGACGAGCAGCTCGTTCAGTACGGACGCGCTGGCCTGGCTGATGGAGCAGCCCTGGCCCTCGTACGAGACATCGGTGAGCGTCTCGCCGTCGTACTTCACGCGCAGTGTGATCTCGTCACCGCAGGTGGGGTTGACGTGGTGCACCTCGGCGTCGCCGTCGCGCAGGCCACGCCCGTGGGGGTGCTTGTAGTGGTCCAGGATCAGTTCCTGGTACATCGAATCCAGCTTCACTGCGGCCCCAACGCCTTCGTCGTGTCCTTCGTCATCCGAAGAAGTTCCGTACGTGCTCCAGCCCGTCGATCAGTGCGTCGACCTCGGCCGGAGAGGAGTACAGGTAGAAAGACGCTCGCGTCGTCGCGGGAATTCCGTACCGCAAGCAGACCGGGCGCGCGCAGTGGTGTCCCACGCGGACCGCGATGCCCTGCTCGTCCAGTACCTGGCCGACGTCGTGCGGGTGGATGTCACCGAGCGTGAAGGAGATCGCGGCGCCGCGGTCCTCGGCCGTGGTGGGGCCGATGATCCGCAGGCCGGGGACCTCCAGGAGGCGCTTGACCGCGTACTCGGTGATCGCGTGCTCGTGCGCGGCGATCTTGTCCATGCCGATCGCGGTCAGGTAGTCCACGGCCGCACCGAGACCGACGGCCTGGGCGATCGGGGGCGTGCCCGCCTCGAACTTGTGGGGTGCCGGGGCGTAGGTCGAGGCGTGCATCGACACGGTCTCGATCATCTCGCCGCCGCCGAGGAACGGCGGCAGGTCCTCCAGGAGCTCCTGGCGGCCCCAGAGGACGCCGATGCCGGTCGGGCCGCACATCTTGTGGCCGGTGAAGGCCACGAAGTCCGCGCCGAGCGCCTGCACGTCCAGCGGCATGTGCGGAGCAGCCTGGGAGGCATCGATCAGCACCAGCGCGCCGACGTCCTGGGCGCGCCGGACGATCGCCTCGACCGGGTTGACGGTGCCCATGATGTTGGAGACCAGCGTGAAGGAGACGATCTTCGTCTTCTCCGTGATGACCTCTTCGATGTTGGACAGGTCGAGCCGGCCGTCGTCGGTGAGACCGAACCACTTCAGCTTCGCTCCGGTGCGCTGCGCGAGCAGCTGCCACGGCACGATGTTGGAGTGGTGCTCCATCTCCGTGATGGCGATCTCGGTCTCGCGGTCGACCCGGTAGGGCTCGTCCGCCCAGCCGAGCATGTTCGCGACCAGGTTGAGCGACTCGGAGGCGTTCTTGGTGAAGATCACCTCGTTGCGGCTCGGTGCGTTGATGAAGGCGGCGACCTTGTCACGAGCGCCCTCGTACAGCGCCGTGGCCTCCTCGGCGAGCACGTGCACGCCGCGGTGGACGTTGGCGTTGTGCTGCTCGTAGTACTCGTTCAGCGCGTCGAGCACCTGGCGCGGCTTCTGCGAAGTCGCCGCGTTGTCCAGATAAACGATCTTCTTCCCGTCGTGGACCACACGATCCAGCAGGGGGAAGTCCTTGCGGATCGCCTCGGTGTCGAGGAGGCCAGGCAGCTGTGTCACGCGGTCGCGCCACCCTTCACGTACTTGTCGTAACCCTCGGCCTCCAGCTGGTCGGCGAGCTCGGCGCCGCCGGACTCGGCGATGCGGCCGTTCGCGAACACGTGCACGAAGTCGGGCTTGATGTAGCGCAGGATGCGCGTGTAGTGGGTGATCAGCAGGGTGCCGACCTCGCCGCCCTCGCGGACGCGGTTGACGCCCTCGGAGACGACGCGCAGGGCGTCGACGTCCAGGCCGGAGTCGGTCTCGTCGAGGATCGCGATCTTCGGCTTGAGGAGCTCCAGCTGGAGGATCTCGTGGCGCTTCTTCTCGCCGCCGGAGAAGCCCTCGTTGACGTTGCGCTCGGCGAAGGCGGTGTCCATCTGGAGCTGCTCCATCGCGGACTTGACCTCCTTCACCCAGGTGCGCAGCTTCGGCGCCTCGCCGCGGATGGCGGTGGCCGAGGTGCGCAGGAAGTTGGAGACCGAGACGCCGGGGACCTCGACCGGGTACTGCATGGCGAGGAACAGGCCGGCGCGGGCGCGCTCGTCGACGGACATCTCCAGGACGTCTTCGCCGTCGAGGGTCACGGTGCCACCGGTGATGGTGTACTTCGGGTGACCGGCGAGGGAGTAGGCCAGGGTGGACTTGCCGGAGCCGTTCGGACCCATGATGGCGTGCGTCTCACCCTGCTTGACGGTGAGGTCGACGCCCCTGAGGATCTCGCGGGCGCCGTTCTCGGCCTCGACGGAGACGTGCAGGTCGTGGATTTCAAGCGTTGCCATGGATACCTCAGGACTCCTGGGTGAGGGAGACGAGCACGTCGTCCCCTTCGATCTTTACGGGGTATACGGGTACGGGGCGCGTGGCGGGGAGGCCGGACGGCTTGCCGGTGCGCAGGTCGAAGGCCGATCCGTGCAGCCAGCACTCGATCATGCAGTCCTCGACCTCGCCCTCCGAGAGGGAGACGTTCGCGTGCGAGCAGATGTCGTTGATCGCGAACACCTCCCCGTCGGTGGAGACGATGGACACCGGCGTGCCGTCGAGTTCCACCCGCTTGGGGGTGTTCTCCTCCAGCTCGCTCAGCGCGCAGGCCTTGACGTAAGGCATCAGACGGAACCCTGGAGCTCGGTCTCGATCTTGGAGAGCAGGCGCTCCTCGATGTCGGCGACACCGATCTGCTGGACCAGCTCGGCGAAGAAGCCGCGCACGACCAGACGGCGGGCCACGTCGGCCGGGATGCCGCGGGCCTGGAGGTAGAAGAGCTGCTCGTCGTCGAAGCGGCCGGTCGCGGAGGCGTGGCCGGCGCCGACGATCTCGCCGGTCTCGATCTCCAGGTTCGGCACCGAGTCGACCCGCGCGCCGTCCGTCAGGACGAGGTTGCGGTTCATCTCGTAGGTGTCGGTGCCCTCGGCGGTCTTCTCGATGAGCACGTCACCGATCCAGACCGCGTGGGCGTCCTGGCCCTGGAGCGCGCCCTTGTAGACCACGTGCGACTTGCAGTGCGGGGCACTGTGGTCGACCAGGAGGCGGTGTTCCTGGTGCTGGCCGGCGTCGGTGAAGTACAGGCCGAAGAGCTCGGCCTCGCCGCCGGGGCCCGCGTAGGTCACGCGGGGGTGCAGGCGTACGAGGTCGCCGCCGAAGGTGACCACGATCGACTTGAAGGTCGCGTCGCGGCCGACCAGCGCGTTGTGCTGGGAGACGTGGACGGCGGTGTCGTCCCAGTCCTGCACGGACACGACGGTCAGCTTCGCGCCGTCACCGACGAGGAAGTCGACGTTGGCGGCGCGCACGCCGTCACCGGTGTGGTCGAGGACGACGACGGCCTCGGCGAAGGCCTTGACGTCGAAGACCGTGTGGCCGAAGGTCGTGCCGCCCTCGCCGTGCAGCGCGACGCGCACGGGCTCGGTCAGGACCGCCTCCTTGGGCACGGTGACGACCGTGGCCTTGGTGAAGGACGAGAACGCCTGGGCGGCGACCCGGTCCACCGGGGTGCCGGCCTTGCCGAGGCGCGCGTCGCCGCGCTCCACCGACTCGACCGTCACGCCCTCGGGGGCGTCGATCTGGGCCTTCATGGTGCCGTTGGCGACCGCGGTGCCGTCGTGCAGGCCCTTGAGGCGGGCGAGCGGGGTGAACCGCCACTCCTCCTCGCGGCCGTTCGGAACCGGGAAGTCGGCCACGTCGAAGGACGGGGGCGCGCTCATCCGGGTGGCGACGGTGGACTCGGCGGCCACCGCGATCGCGCCGGCAGTGGTCGAACCCGCCGGAATGTTCTGAGCCTCAGCCATGGCTGTCGTCTTGCTCACTCTCTTGTAAAGCGCTGCCTACGTAGAAGAATCCGCGGCGGATGCCGGGCGGTCGGGGACTAGCCGACCGAACCCTCCATCTGCAGCTCGATCAGCCGGTTCAGCTCCAGCGCGTACTCCATCGGCAGCTCTCGCGCGATCGGCTCGACGAAGCCGCGCACGATCATCGCCATGGCCTCGAACTCGGTCAGCCCGCGGCTCATCAGGTAGAAGAGCTGGTCGTCGGAGACCTTGGAGACGGTGGCCTCGTGGCCCATGGACACGTCGTCCTCGCGGACGTCCACGTAGGGGTAGGTGTCCGAGCGGGAGATCGTGTCGACCAGCAGCGCGTCGCACAGCACGTTGGACTTCGAGCCGTGGGCGCCCTCGCCGATCTCGACCAGGCCCCGGTAGGAGGTGCGGCCGCCGCCCCGGGCCACCGACTTGGAGACGATGTTGGAGGAGGTGTTCGGCGCCATGTGGACCATCTTGGAGCCGGCGTCCTGGTGCTGGCCCTCGCCCGCGAAGGCGATGGAGAGGGTCTCGCCCTTGGCGTGCTCGCCCATCAGGTAGACGGCCGGGTACTTCATGGTGACCTTGGAGCCGATGTTGCCGTCGATCCACTCCATGGTCGCGCCCTCGTACGCCACGGCGCGCTTGGTGACCAGGTTGTAGACGTTGTTCGACCAGTTCTGGATCGTCGTGTAGCGGCAGCGGCCGCCCTTCTTCACGATGATCTCGACCACGGCGCTGTGCAGCGAGTCCGAGGAGTAGACCGGCGCGGTGCAGCCCTCGACGTAGTGGACGTAGGCGTCCTCGTCCACGATGATCAGCGTCCGCTCGAACTGGCCCATGTTCTCCGTGTTGATCCGGAAGTAGGCCTGGAGCGGGATGTCGACCTTGACGCCCTTGGGCACGTAGATGAACGAGCCGCCGGACCACACCGCGGTGTTCAGCGAGGCGAACTTGTTGTCGCCGACCGGGATGACCGTGCCGAAGTACTCCTGGAAGAGCTCGGGGTGCTCCTTCAGCGCGGTGTCCGTGTCGAGGAAGATGACGCCCTGCTCCTCCAGGTCCTCGCGGATCTGGTGGTAGACGACCTCGGACTCGTACTGGGCCGCGACACCGGCGACGAGGCGCTGCTTCTCCGCCTCGGGGATGCCGAGCTTGTCGTACGTGTTCTTGATGTCCTCCGGCAGGTCCTCCCACGAGGCGGCCTGCTTCTCGGTGGAGCGCACGAAGTACTTGATGTTGTCGAAGTCGATGCCGGAGAGGTCGGAACCCCAGTTGGGCATGGGCTTCTTGCCGAACAGCTTGAGACCCTTGAGGCGGAGGTTCAGCATCCACTCGGGCTCGGACTTCTTCGCCGAGATGTCGCGGACTACTTCCTCGGACAGACCCCGCTTGGCAGCGGCGCCGGCCGCGTCGGAGTCGGCCCAGCCGTATTCGTAGGTGCCCAGGCCATCGAGCTCAGGGTGAGCAGTCTCCGTGGTCATGCGGGGTTCCTCCCGGCCGTACTTGCAGATGCTGATGTGTCGGTCTGTGCTGCGCCCGCACTTCGCGGGATGAACGTCGTGCACACTCCGTCGCCGTGGGCGATGGTGGCGAGGCGCTGCACATGTGTCCCGAGCAGGCGGGAGAAGACCTCGGTCTCCGCCTCGCAGAGCTGTGGGAACTGCTCGGCGACGTGCGCGACCGGGCAGTGGTGCTGGCAGAGCTGTTCACCGCTGTGCGGGCCGGGAGCGCTCTTCGCCGTAGCAGCGTACCCGTCCGCGGTCAACGCCCTGGCCAGGGCCTCGGCGCGGTCCTCCGGTGCGGCGGCGGCGACGGCGTCCCGGTAGGTCAGGGCCTGCGCCTCCATCCGCGCGCGGGCGAAAGCGGCCACGGCCGCCTCGCCCTGGGCGCCGCCGCCGCCGGACTGCGCGATCCAGCGCATGGCGTCGGCGGCGAGCGTGTCGTAGGACTGGTCGAAGGCGTCGCGCCCGCAGTCGGTCAGTGCGAACACCTTGGCGGGCCGGCCCCGGGTGCGGGCGCCGTACACGCGCTGCTCACGGGCTTCGACGACGTCGTCGCTCACGAGCGTGTCGAGGTGGCGGCGGACGGCGGCCTGGGTGAGGCCGAGGCGCTGCGCGAGGTCGGCGACGGTGGACGGACCGTGGTCCAGGATGGACCGCGCCACCCGGTTGCGGGTTGACCGCTCCCCGGTCGCGAGCTCCCCCTGGGGGGTCTCGGTGTGCCGTTCGCCGTATTTCACAACGCCATTGTTGCGTAATTAACCGGACGACGACAAGCCGTGATGGAGGCCACTCACGGTGGCCTCCATCACTAAGGGTTACCTAATTTATCGACGCAGAGTTATTCGGAGCCAATTATTCCGATCGCCCGCCGGGCCTCCCGGTGAAGCGGTACAGGGCCCCCACCAGCAATCCCCCGCCCATCACGCTTCCCGCAACCATGAAGTCCGCATTCCCGAAAAGATCACCGAACGACGCTGGGCCATCCGGGACCGCCCCGCAGAAAAAAACCGCGCGCGCAGCGCGGTGTTCGCATCAAACGGCCTCCAAAACGGGTTGCGGCCACCCGACGAGCGGCCCGGCCGCCCTTCGACCCCGGGACCCGGGACCCCCTCCGGGGCTCCGTAGACTCCACACCCATGAGCAACGACCCCGCCGTGCGGATCCGCGGACTGGTGAAGCGGTACGGCCCCAAGACCGCGGTGGACGGACTGGACCTCACCGTCCCGAGTGCCTCCGTCACCGCGGTCCTCGGTCCGAACGGCGCGGGCAAGACGACCACGGTGGAGACCTGCGAGGGCTACCGCCGGCCCGACGCCGGCACGGTCCGCGTCCTCGGCCTCGACCCGGTCTCCCAGGCCGAGGCCCTTCGCCCGCGGGTCGGCGTGATGCTGCAGTCCGGCGGCGTCTACTCCGGCGCGCGCGCCGTCGAGATGCTGCGCCACATGGCCAAGCTGTACGCCGACCCGCTCGACGTCGACCCCCTGGTGGAGCGCCTCGGCCTCGGCGGATGCGGCCGCACCCCCTACCGGCGGCTCTCCGGCGGCCAGCAGCAGCGCCTGGCCCTGGCCATGGCCGTGGTCGGCCGCCCCGAGCTGGTCTTCCTGGACGAGCCCACCGCCGGACTCGACCCGCAGGCCCGCCGCGCGACCTGGGACCTCGTACGGGAACTGCGCACGGACGGGGTCACCGTCGTCCTCACCACCCACCACATGGACGAGGCGGAGCAGCTCGCCGACGAGGTGGCCATCGTGGACGCGGGCCGGGTCATCGCCCACGGCAGTCCCGAGCAGCTGTGCCGCGGGGGCGCCGAGAACACCCTGCGCTTCACCGGCCGCCCCGCCCTCGACCTCGGCTCGCTGCTCAAGGCGCTGCCCGACGGCACCGAGGCCGCGGAGCCCACCGCGGGCGTCTACCGGGTCACCGGGGACGTCGACCCCCAGCTGCTGGCCACCGTCGCCTCCTGGTGCGCGCAGCACGGCGTGCTGCCGGACAGCCTCACGGTGGAGCGGCACACCCTCGAAGACGTCTTCCTCGAACTGACCGGTAAGGAGCTGCGCGCATGAGCGCCGGCACGTTCACCCCCCGCCCGGGGGCCGCGCCCGTCTCCCGCATGATCCTCGCGCAGACGGCACTGGAGACCCGGATGCTGCTGCGCAACGGCGAACAGCTGCTGCTCACCGTGGTCATCCCGGCGCTGCTGCTGGTGCTGTTCTCCTCCGTCGACATCATCGAGACCGGCGCGGGCGAGTCGGTGGACTTCCTGGCACCCGGCATCCTGGCACTCGCCGTGATGTCCACGGCCTTCACCGGCCAGGCCATCGCCACCGGCTTCGACCGCCGCTACGGGGTCCTCAAGCGGCTCGGGGCCTCCCCGCTGCCCCGCTGGGCGCTGATGGCCGCCAAGACCCTGTCGGTGCTGGTCACCGAGGTGCTCCAGATCGCCCTGCTGACGGTGATCGCCCTCGCCCTGGGCTGGTCGCCGCAGGGGAACCCGCTGTCGGTCGCCGTGCTGGTCCTGCTGGGCACCGCCGCCTTCTCCGGGCTCGGACTGCTCATGGCGGGCACCCTCCGGGCGGAGGCGACCCTGGCCGCCGCCAACCTCGTCTTCCTGCTGCTGCTGGTCGGCGGCGGCGTGATCGTGCCGCTGGACAAGTTCCCGGCCGGGGTCCGCTCCGCCCTGGAGCTGCTCCCCATCTCGGCCCTGTCCGACGGACTGCGCGCGGTGCTCCAGCAGGGGGCCTCGCTGCCGTGGGGCGACGCGGCCGTCCTGGCCGCCTGGGCGGCGCTCGGCCTGGGGGCCGCGGCCCGGCTGTTCCGCTGGGAGTGAATCCCTTCCGCTCCGGTCCGCCTTCCCGCGACTATGGACCTCGACCCATGAGGTGCGCGGACCACGACGCCGGGGGGCGGACATGGCGGAGCGAGAGGCCGTTCTTCGGCTGGACGGACAGTGGGCACGGGTCCGGGCGGGCGCCGATCACGTGGAGCCGGCGGAGCGCGACCGGCTGCTCGACGAGCTGATCGGCGCCCTGCGGACCCGCCCGGAGGACCCCGAGTGCACCGCCCTGCTGGGGCTCCGCCTCGCCGACCGGGCCGCCCTGCGCTTCGCCGAGGGCGACCGCGCGGCCGCCCTCGCCACGATCGAGGAGGGGCTGCGCAGCTCCGAGCGCGCGGCGGCGCACTCCCCCGACTTCGCCCGCTGGTACGCCCGCGGACTGATCAACCACGGGGTCTGGCTGGCCTGGCCGCTGAGCGACGCCGCCCGGCTGCCGCGCCACCCGATGGGCCCGGCCGCCACCGAGGGCCCCAGCGCGATGGAACGGGCGGCCGGCGAACGCGCCCGCGACCTGACCCGGACCGCCGTGGGCGTGTGGGCGGGCCTGGACCAGCGGGACCCCGTCAACCGGCGCGGCCTCGCCCAGGCCAAGGTCTTCCTCGGGGACCGGCTCGCCGAGCTCGGATCGGCCGAGGAGGCGGTGGCCTGGGCGGTGGACGCGGAGGCGGACTTCCGGCAGCTGCTGCTCGCGGACCCGGGGGCGGAGGAGGCCGAGGAGACCGAGGAGGCCCTCGACCACATCGACCGCCAGCTGGAACTGCGCCTGCGCTTCCTGGCCTTCGGCTCCCTGGTCAGTCTGCGCGCACGGGGCCTGCTGCCCGAGCGGCTGCTGCCCCAGGCCGTGGTGGCAGCCCGGATCCAGGGCGTGGCCGAGCCCGAGATCGCGGCCCGGCTGCACCTCGGCGCCGAGCAGGTCCGCACCATGCTGGAGGTCACGCCCTGGCTGGCGGTCTGGCGCGTCGAGGTCCGGGGCCCCGACGGGCTGTGGCACGTACAGGGGCATCCGTGGCACAGCGCCACAGAGGTCCGGAACAGGACAGCGGAGGACGTGGCGTCCGAAGTGGTACGCGGCTTCGCGGCGTCGGCCGACTATCCGGGCGATGGCGGGCACTGGCGCTTACGCCTCTGGTGGCACGAGGAGGGCGATCCGGCCGGGGCGAGGTTCCGCCTGGTCGTCGGACCCGACGCACCCGGAGCCACCCCCTCGTGAAAGTTTGCACAAGGCGGCGCCTACGATAGTGGCCGTGTTGAACCCATTCGCATACATCGCCGACCGCTGGACGCCCTCACCCCGGACCGTCCGGCGGGCCGCGTTCGCCGCGCTCCTGATGAGCGTGGCCATCGTCGTCACCGGCGGCGCGGTGCGGCTGACCGGCTCCGGCCTCGGCTGCGACACCTGGCCCAAGTGCACCGACGACAGCCTCATCGCGACGCAGGCCCAGGGCTTCCACGGCGCCGTCGAGTTCGGCAACCGGATGCTGACGTACGTGCTCTGCGCCGCCGTCGGCTGGTACATCGTCGCGGCCCGCTCGGCCAAGCCCTGGCGCCACGCGCTGACCCGGCTCGGCTGGACCCAGTTCGCCCTGGTGGTGTGCAACGCCGTGCTCGGCGGGATCACCGTCATGACGGGCCTCAATCCGTACAGCGTGGCGGGGCACTTCCTGCTCGCCACCACGCTGATCGCGGTGACCACCATCAGCTGGCAGCGCACCGCCGAGGGTGACACCGCTGCGCGCCCGCGCGTGCCCGGCCCGGTGCGCAAGCTGTCGTGGGCGCTGATCGCGACCACCCTCGTACTGATCGCGGCGGGCACCGTCGTCACCGGTTCCGGGCCGCACGCCGGTGACAGCAGCGAGATCGAGCGGATGCCGTTCGACTGGGCGGCCACCGCCCACGTGCACGCCGTCGCCGCCTGGGTGGTGTGCGCGCTCGCCGTCGCGATGTGGCTGGTGCTACGCGTGGTCGACGCCCCGGCCGACACGCGGGCCCGCGCCCGCGACCTGCTGGTCGTCCTGCTCGCCCAGGGCGCCATCGGCTACGTGCAGTTCTTCACCGAGCTGCCCGAGCTCCTCGTCGCGGCGCACATGCTGGGCTCCTGTCTGGTGTGGATCGCGGTGCTGCGGGTGGCACTGGGCCTGCGCGAGCGGCCGGCGGCCCGGGCGGACGCCCCGGCGGGGGCCGACCCCCTGCTCTCGACCGTCTGAGCGGCCGACCGGCGACCCGACCGGCGACCGAAGATCCGGGCCCGCCGCGCCGGTCCGGGCCGGGCGTGACCAGGCGGCACCAGGCCGCACCGGTCCGGACCACACCGGTCGGGGCGCCGGGGCCCGGTCCGGTCGGGGCCTGCCGGTCCGGGTCCCGGGGCGCGACCCTACGCCCGCCCGTCCAGCCGGTAGACGCGGCGGGCGTTCCCCTCGGCGATCATGGCCGCCACCCGGTCCGCGTCGCGTCGGGACCAGGCGCCCTCGGCGACCCATCCGCCGAGCACCCGGTCCAGTGCCTCCCGGAACACCAGGGCGCCCACCGCGTGCAGTTCGGGCAGCCGCCGGCCCCCGCTGGAGAACATCAGCTTCCCGAACGGCGCGAGCTCCAGCAGCTCGGCCAGGATTCCCGCGGCCCGCGTCCCGGTCCGCCCGAGGGCCGCTCCGGCGTCGGCGTACACGTGCGGGAAGGCGGCCGCGAGCTGCGCCGCGTGCCGGTGGTGCGGATAGCCGCCCAGCAGCACCAGCCGCGCCCCCAGGCCCACCGTGGCCCGCGCGAACTCCGTGAACAGCCCGGGGTCGCCCCGGTCCGGCCGCTGTCCCGGCTCCCCCGCGTCCGCCCCCGTGTGCAGCTGGAGGGCCGGCCCGGACCCCACCGCGCTCCACAGCAGGTGCCGCAGGAGCACCGGGTCCCGTACGGCGTCGCCCTTGGCCCGCCGGGCCAGCCAGCGGCCGGCCGCCCCGCGGACCTCGTCGGGGTCCGGCGGCCCGGGGGCGAAGGCCAGGACGGCGCCGAGGGAGGGGCCCGCGGACGGGCCGGCCGAGCCGCAGGTGAAGGCGGCGGCCCCGGTGGCCGTGTGATGGACGGCCTCGGCCAGGTTGGCCAGGAAGGCGGCCACGGTCCCGGAGGTGTCGGCGGCCTCCTCGGCCAGCAACTCCAGGCGGACCACCTCGAAGGCCTCCGCGTTCCCGGCGAGCGCCAGCTCCTTGGGGCCGGTGAGGTCCCCGGCCGCCCCGCTGTCGACCAGGTAGGCGGCGACCCCCGCACCGCGCAGCAGCCGCCGGGCGGACTCGGCCGGGCCGAGCTCGCGCCGGCGGGCCAGGTAGCGGACGGGGGCGCAGTGCGGCTCCAGCCCCAGCAGCGGCGGGCACCAGCGGCGCACGGCGAAGCCGGTCTGGGTGTCGAAGGAGGTGGTGCCCGCGGCGGGCGGGCCGGCCGAGTGGACCAGCTCGGCCTCGAAGGTGCCCAGGCCCAGTTCCGTACGGAGTACTCCGTGGCAGTACTGGTCCACCAGGGGCGGCGTTTCGATCATCCGGGCATCCCGTTGCGGACGTGGGGAGAGGAAGCGGCTTCCACACGTCCTAACGGGTGAGCGGGGTGTGAGGTGTTGCTCGCGCTGTTGACCGAGACGGCCCCGGACGGGGCCGGAGCGGGCGCCGGAGGGGTCAGACGGCCGGGTTCGCCGGTCCGCCGATCTGGATCCCGGCCATCCGGGTCCACTCGTACGGGCCGGTCCGCACCCGGGCGGCCAGCTCTCCGTCGAAGTCCTCGTGGAGGGTCAGCGCGGCCTTCTCGGCGGCCAGCCGGGCCACGGCGAAGGTGGGTGCCGCCAGGTCGCCCCATCCGCCGTCCGTGCCGACGAGCACGATCCGGGTGCCGGCCTGCCCGATGTGCGCGAGGTGGCCCTCGGCGCCGCCGTGCTGCGCGGCGAAGGCGCCGATCTGCTTGGCCAGCTTCGCCGCCGTGCGGTCCTGCTTCTTGTCTGCGGTCTGCGCGGTGTCTGCCATGGACGGCATGCTACCCGTGGGTAATCAGCGGAGGAAGGGATCCACGGCCACCGCCACGAACAGCAGCGACACGTAGGTGATCGACCAGTGGAAGAGCCGCATCTCCTTGAGCTTGCCGCCGGTCATGCCCGCCTTGGCCCGCGCGTGCAGAGCGTGCGCCTCCCACAGCCACCAGCCGCCGGCCACCAGCGCCACCGCGGTGTAGAACCAGCCGGTGTACCCGAGCGGGGTCAACAGCAGCGAGACCGCGACCATCACCCAGCTGTAGAGGACGATCTGGCGGGCCACGACCTTGTTGCCGGCCACGACCGGGAGCATCGGCACGCCGACCCGCGCGTAGTCGTCCTTGACCTTCATCGACAGCGGCCAGTAGTGCGGCGGCGTCCAGAAGAAGATGACGAGGAAGAGGATGACCGCGGCCCAGGAGACCTCGTTCTTCACCGCGGACCAGCCGATGAGCACCGGCATGCAGCCGGCGATGCCGCCCCAGACGATGTTCTGGGAGGTGCGCCGCTTCAGCAGCATCGTGTAGACGACGACGTAGAAGAGGAGCGCGCCGAGCGCGAGCGCGGCCGAGAGCCAGTTGATCAGCAGGCCGAAGAAGAGGGTGGAGAGCACCCCCAGCGCGATGCCGAAGACCAGGCACTCGCGCGGGCTGACCATGCCGGTCACCAGCGGGCGCTGCGAGGTCCGGTCCATCAGCGCGTCGATGTCGCGGTCGATGTACATGTTCAGGGCGTTGGCACCGCCCGCGGACAGGTAGCCGCCGAAGCAGGTGGCGAGGACCAGCCACAGCGACGGCACGCCCTGCTCGGCGAGGAACATCACCGGCACGGTCGTGATGAGCAGGAGCTCGATGATCCGCGGCTTGGTCAGTGCCACGAAGGCCATGGCCCGGGCCCCGAACGGCCGGTGACCGGAGCTCGTCCCGAGCACCCCCGCTGGACGGGATTCGACGGCCGTCACGCACACCCCTGACAGAGAATTCCAGCAAGCTCCGCGCGGACCACGGAAGACATGGAGGTCCGGTAAAGGCTTGCGCGTACCACGCCACTCTAGACGTTGCGCTTGCGTCGCCCCGCGCGGGGGTCCGTTCGTGTTGGGCCGGGCGGACCGGGCATACGGGACGGTACGACCACGAGCGCACCCCCGCGCTCAGAGGGCGCCTCCGGCGCTCAGGTGAACACCCGTCGGCGCCGACATGACCGACTCTCGGCACTCGAATAGCTGCACGCCGTGGCGGGGGTAGGCTCGGAATCGCGCCGGTGCAACGCCTCGTCACCGGGAACAGACATGTGGAGAGGAGCCCTGACACACGGTGAGCACCAAGCCGACCACCACAGAGCTCGAGTGGACCGAACTGGACCAGCGGGCCGTCGACACCGCCCGCATCCTGGCCGCTGACGCGGTCCAGAAGGTCGGAAACGGCCACCCCGGTACGGCGATGAGCCTGGCCCCCGCCGCGTACACCCTCTTCCAGAAGGTGATGCGGCACGACCCGGCGGACCCCGAGTGGGTCGGCCGCGACCGCTTCGTGCTCTCCGCGGGGCACTCGTCCCTCACCCTGTACACGCAGTTGTACCTGGGCGGCTTCGGCCTGGAGCTGGACGACCTCAAGGCGTTCCGGACCTGGGGTTCCAAGACCCCCGGCCACCCCGAGTACGGCCACACGGCTGGCGTCGAGACCACCACCGGCCCGCTCGGCCAGGGCATCGCCAACGCGGTGGGCATGGCCATGGCCGCCCGCTACGAGCGCGGCCTGTTCGACCCGGAGGCCCCGCAGGGCACCTCCCCGTTCGACCACATGGTCTACGCGATCGCGGGCGACGGCTGCCTCCAGGAGGGCATCTCCCACGAGGCGTCCGCCCTCGCCGGCCACCAGAAGCTCGGCAACCTCGTGCTGCTGTGGGACGACAACCACATCTCCATCGAGGGCGACACGGAGACGGCCGTCTCCGAGGACACCCTGAAGCGGTACGAGGCGTACGGCTGGCACGTCCAGCGCGTCGCGCCGCAGGAGAACGGCGACCTCGACCCGAAGGCGCTCTTCGCCGCCTTCGAGGCCGCCAAGGCCGAGACCGGCCGCCCGTCCTTCATCGCGGCCCGCTCGATCATCGCCTGGCCGGCCCCGGACGCCCAGGGCACCGAGGCCGCGCACGGCTCGGCGCTCGGCGACGACGAGGTCGCCGCCACCAAGCGCGTCCTCGGCTTCGACCCGGCGCGGACCTTCGAGGTCTCCGACGAGGTCATCGCGCACACCCGCAAGGCGCTGGACCGCGGCCGCGAGGCCAAGGCCACGTGGGAGAAGGACTTCTCCGCCTGGCGCACCGCCAACCCGGAGCGCGCCGCGGAGTTCGACCGCATCAACGCCAACGAGCTGCCCGCGGGCTGGGAGGAGCAGCTCCCCGTCTTCGAGACCGGCAAGGCCGTCGCCACCCGCGCGGCCTCCGGCAAGGTCCTCGGGGCGCTCGGCGCGGTCATCCCGGAGCTGTGGGGCGGTTCCGCCGACCTGGCCGGCTCCAACAACACGACCATCGACAAGAACTCCTCGTTCCTGCCGGTGGGCAACCCGCTGCCGGAGGCCGACCCGTACGGCCGCACCATCCACTTCGGCATCCGCGAGCACGCCATGGCCGCGGCCATGAACGGCATCGCCCTGCACGGCCACACCCGCATCTACGGCGGCACCTTCCTGGTGTTCTCCGACTACATGCGCAACGCCGTGCGCCTCTCCGCCCTGATGCACGTGCCGGTCACCTACGTGTGGACGCACGACTCCGTCGGCCTCGGCGAGGACGGCCCGACCCACCAGCCCGTCGAGCACCTCGCCTCGCTGCGCGCCATCCCCGGCCTGAACGTGGTCCGCCCGGCCGACGCGAACGAGACCGTCGTCGCCTGGCGCGAGATCCTGCGCCGCCACACCAAGGTGTTCGGCAAGGGCGCTCCGCACGGTCTGGCGCTGACCCGCCAGGGCGTGCCCACCTACGACCGCAACGAGGACGCCGCCAAGGGCGGGTACGTGCTCTTCGAGGCCGAGGGCGGCGAGCCGCAGGTCGTCCTCATCGGCACCGGCTCCGAGGTCCAGCTCGCCGTCGCCGCGCGCGAGCAGCTCCAGGCCGTCGGCGTCCCGACCCGCGTGGTCTCGATGCCGTCCGTGGAGTGGTTCGAGGAGCAGGACCAGGCGTACAAGGACAGCGTCCTGCCCCCCGCCGTCACGGCGCGCGTGGCGGTCGAGGCGGGCATCGGCCTGACCTGGCACCGCTACGTGGGCGATGCCGGCCGCATCGTCTCGCTGGAGCACTTCGGTGCCTCGGCGGACGCGAAGGTGCTGTTCCGCGAGTTCGGCTTCACTCCCGAGGCCGTGACCGCCGCCGCCCACGAGTCGCTCGCCGCCGCCGCGCGCTGACGCCCGTACCAGAACAGTAGGAGATGCAATTCCCATGACAGACGCACTCAAGCGCCTCTCCGACGAGGGCGTGGCGATCTGGCTGGACGACCTGTCGCGCAAGCGCATCACGTCCGGCAACCTCGCCGAGCTCATCGACCAGTCGCACGTGGTCGGTGTCACCACCAACCCGTCGATCTTCCAGAAGGCCATCAGCCAGGGCGACGGCTACGACCAGCAGCTGACCGACCTCGCTGCCCGCCGGGTGACCGTCGAGGAGGCCATCCGGATGATCACGACGGCGGACGTCCGCGACGCCGCCGACATCCTGCGCCCGGTCTACGACCGCACCGACGGCCAGGACGGCCGGGTGTCGATCGAGGTCGACCCCCGCCTGGCCCACAACACCCTGGCGACCGTCGCCGAGGCCAAGCAGCTCGCCTGGCTGGTGGACCGGCCGAACACGCTCATCAAGATCCCGGCGACCGAGGCCGGCCTGCCGGCGATCACCGAGGTCATCGGCCGGGGCATCAGCGTCAACGTCACGCTGATCTTCTCGCTGGAGCGCTACCGCAAGGTCATGGACGCCTACTTGGCGGGCCTGGAGAAGGCCAAGGCAGCCGGCCTGGACCTCTCGCTGATCCACTCGGTCGCCTCCTTCTTCGTGTCCCGCGTGGACAGCGAGATCGACAAGCGCCTGGACGCCGTCGGCACCGACGAGGCCAAGGCCCTCAAGGGCAAGGCGGCCCTCGCCAACGCCCGTCTGGCCTACGAGGCGTACGAGGAGGTCTTCTCCTCGGACCGCTGGGCCGCCCTGGAGCGTGTCGGCGCCAACAAGCAGCGTGCGCTGTGGGCCTCGACGGGCGTCAAGGACCCGGCGTACAAGGACACCCTGTACGTGGACGACCTGGTCGCCCCGAACACGGTGAACACCATGCCGGAGGCCACGCTGGAGGCGACCGCCGACCACGGGCAGATCACGGGCGACACCGTGCGCGGCACCTACGCGCAGGCGCGTGCCGAGCTCGACGCGGTCGCGAAGCTGGGCATCTCGTACGACGATGTGGTGCAGCTGCTCGAGGACGAGGGCGTCGAGAAGTTCGAGGCGTCCTGGAACGACCTGCTGAAGTCCACCGAGGCGGAGCTTGAGCGCCTTGCCCCCACGGAGGCCTGAACACTTTGTCTGTGAACGGAGCGAACCCGCTTCGTGACGCACAGGACCGGCGGCTCCCGCGCATCGCGGGGCCGTCCGGCCTGGTCATTTTCGGCGTTACGGGTGACCTGTCGCGCAAGAAGCTGATGCCTGCCGTCTACGACCTGGCCAACCGCGGCCTGCTCCCGCCCGGCTTCTCGCTGATCGGGTTCGCCCGGCGCGAGTGGCAGGACGAGGACTTCGCCCAGGAGGTCCACGACGCCGTCAAGGAGCACTCCCGCACGCCCTTCCGTGAGGAGGTCTGGCAGCAGCTGGTGCAGGGCTGCCGGTTCGTGCAGGGGGACTTCGACGACGACGCGGCCTTCGAGACCCTCAAGGCGACCATCGAGGAACTCGACAAGGCGCAGGGCACGGGCGGCAACTTCGCCTTCTACCTGTCGGTCCCGCCGAAGTTCTTCCCCAAGGTGGTCCAGCAGCTCAAGGACCACGGGCTGGCCCAGAAGGAGGGCTCCTGGCGGCGTGCCGTCATCGAGAAGCCCTTCGGCCACGACCTGAAGAGCGCGGAGGAGCTCAACAAGGTCGTCCACGAGGTCTTCCCCCGCGACGAGGTCTTCCGGATCGACCACTACCTCGGCAAGGAGACCGTCCAGAACATCCTGGCGCTCCGCTTCGCCAACACCATGTTCGAGCCGATCTGGAACCGGTCGTACGTCGACCACGTCCAGATCACCATGGCCGAGGACATCGGCATCGGCGGCCGGGCCGGGTACTACGACGGCATCGGCGCCGCCCGCGACGTCATCCAGAACCACCTGCTGCAGCTGCTCGCGCTCACCGCGATGGAGGAGCCCGGCTCCTTCCATCCCAAGGCGCTGGTGGCGGAGAAGCTCAAGGTGCTGACCGCCGTGGAGCTGCCGGAGGACCTGGGCAAGCACACCGTGCGCGGCCAGTACTCGGCGGCCTGGCAGGGCGGCGAGAAGGTCGTCGGGTACCTCGAAGAGGACGGCATCGACCCCAAGTCGAAGACCGACACCTACGCGGCGGTCCGCCTGGAGATCAACAACCGCCGCTGGGCGGGCGTCCCGTTCTACCTGCGGACCGGCAAGCGCCTGGGCCGCCGGGTGACCGAGATCGCGGTGGTCTTCAAGCGCGCCCCGTACCTCCCGTTCGAATCGGGCGCGACCGAGGAGCTCGGGCAGAACGCCCTGGTCATCCGGGTCCAGCCGGACGAGGGCGTGACGGTGCGCTTCGGCTCCAAGGTCCCGGGCACCTCCATGGAGGTCCGGGACGTCACGATGGACTTCGCCTACGGCGAGTCCTTCACGGAGTCGAGCCCCGAGGCGTACGAGCGGCTCATCCTCGACGTGCTCCTCGGCGACGCGAACCTCTTCCCGCGCCACCAGGAGGTCGAGCTGTCCTGGAACATCCTCGACCCGATCGAGGAGTACTGGGACAAGCACGGCAAGCCCGCGCAGTACCCGGCGGGCACCTGGGGACCGGTCGAGGCGGACGAGATGCTCGCACGAGACGGACGGAGCTGGCGCCGGCCATGAAGATCGACCTCACGGAGACCAACTCCAGCAAGATCAACGCCGCGATGGTGCAGGCGCGCCGGGACATCGGCACGCCGGCCATCGGCATGGTCCTCACGCTGGTGATCGTGACCGACGAGGAGAACGCGTACGACGCCCTCAAGTCGGCGAACGACGCGTCCCACGAGCACCCCTCGCGGATCATCGTCGTCATCAAGCGGGTCAGCCGCTCGCCGCGCAGCCGCCGCGATGCCCGTCTCGACGCGGAGATCCGCGTCGGGGCGGACTCCGGCTCCGGCGAGACGGTCGTGCTGCGCCTCCACGGCGACCTGGTGGACCACGCCCAGTCGGTGGTCCTCCCGCTGCTGCTGCCGGACGCCCCCGTGGTGGTCTGGTGGCCCGAGGGCGCTCCGACGGACCTGGCGGGCGACCCGCTGGGTTCGCTGGGGCAGCGCCGGATCACGGACACGTACTCCTGCGAGAACCCGATCGGCACCCTGGCCGGCCGGGCCGCGGCGTACGCCCCCGGGGACACGGACCTGTCCTGGACCCGGATCACCCCGTGGCGCTCCATGCTGGCGGCCGCACTCGACCAGCAGATCCTGTCGGTCGACACCGCGACCGTCGAGGGCGAGGACGACAACCCGAGCTGCGAGCTGCTGGCCATGTGGCTGGCGGACCGGCTGAAGGTCCCGGTCAAGCGGACGCTGTCGTCCGGCCCGGGGCTGACGGCCGTACGCCTGGAGACCAAGGACGGCGACATCGTCCTGGACCGCGCGGACGGGGCCCTGGCCACGCTCTCGATGCCGGGGCAGCCCGACCGTGCGGTGGCGCTCAAGCGCCGCGAGACGGCCGAGCTGCTGGCGGAGGAGCTGCGCCGGCTGGACCCGGACAACACGTACGAGGCCTCGCTGAAGTTCGGCGTGGCCAGGCTGGACGCCGCTCAGGCGGCCCAGGCGTCGGCCAAGCCGGCTCGGGCGTCGGCGAAGCCCGCTCCGGCCGAGGCGGCTCCCGCGGAGGCCCCGGCGGCTCCGGCACGGGCGGACAAGCCCGCGTCGAAGCCGTCCAAGAAGACCGCGGCCACGTAGCAGTGGACCCGAGACGCCGGCGGGGCTGGAGATCCAGCCCCGCCGGCGTTTCGGGCGGCCGCACCCGCACCCGAACTACCGACAAGGCGGCAGCACATGGGTATGACGACTCCCCAGGTCGTCGTCCACCGGGACAAGGAGCTGATGGCCCAGGCCACGGCCGCCCGGCTCATCACCAAGATCGTGGACGCGCAGACGGCCCGCGGCTCCGCCTCGGTGGTCCTCACCGGCGGCCGCAACGGCAACGGCCTGCTCGCGGCGCTGGCCGCCGCCCCGGCCCGGGACGCGGTCGACTGGTCCCGGCTGGACCTCTGGTGGGGCGACGAGCGCTACGTCCCCGCCGAAGACCCCGAGCGCAACCACACCCAGGCGCGCGAGGCCCTCCTGGACTCCGTCCCGGTGGACCCCGCCCGGGTGCACGTCATGCCCGCCTCCGACGGCCCGTACGGGGACGACGTGGACGCGGCGGCGGCGGCGTACGCGGCCGAGCTGGCGAAGGCGGCCGGCCCGGAGGACCACGGCCCGGTCCCCCGCTTCGACGTGCTGATGCTGGGGGTGGGCCCGGACACCCACGTGGCCTCCCTCTTCCCGGAGCACCCGGCCGTCCGCGAGACCGAGCGCACGGTGGTCGGCGTCCACGGCGCCCCCAAGCCCCCGCCCACCCGGATCTCCCTGACCCTCCCGGCCATCCGTGCGGCCCGCGAGGTCTGGCTCCTGGCCGCGGGCGAGGACAAGGCCGGCGCCGTCTCCCTCGCCCTGGCGGGCGCGGGCGAGGTGCAGGCCCCGGCCGCGGCCGCGTACGGCCGCTCCCGCACCCTGTGGCTGCTGGACCGCGCGGCGGCCTCCGGCCTCCCCGCCGGGATGTACCCGCCGGCCTGAGGGCCGTCCCGTACGGCACCGACGACGGAGCGCTCCGCACCCTCTCCGGGTGCGGAGCGCTCCGTCGTAGCCGGGGTCAGCGGCCGCTCAGCTCCCGGTAGGTCGCCACCAGGGCCTTTGTCGAGGGGTCGAGGCCCGGTACCTCCGCGCCCTCGGTCAGGGCGGGCTCGACCCGCTTGGCGAGGACCTTGCCGAGCTCCACGCCCCACTGGTCGAAGGAGTCGATGTTCCACACCGCGCCCTGGACGAACACCTTGTGCTCGTACAGCGCGATCAGCTGGCCCAGCACCGCCGGGGTGAGGCCGGCCGCCAGGATCGTGGTCGTGGGGTGGTTGCCCCGGAAGGTCTTGTGCGGGACCAGCTCCTCCGGGACGCCCTCCGACCGCACCTCGTCAGCCGTCTTGCCGAAGGCCAGCGCCTGCGTCTGCGCGAAGAAGTTCGCCATCAGCAGGTCGTGCTGGTCCTTCAGCCCCGGGAGCAGGTCGTCCACCGGGCGGGCGAAGCCGATGAAGTCGGCGGGGACCATCCGCGTGCCCTGGTGGATGAGCTGGTAGTAGGCGTGCTGCCCGTTGGTGCCGGGAGTGCCCCACACCACGGGGCCGGTCTGCCACTCCACCGGATTGCCGTCCCGGTCCACCGACTTGCCGTTGGACTCCATGTCCAGCTGCTGCAAGTACGCCGTGAAGCGGGAGAGGTAGTGGCTGTAGGGGAGCACCGCGTGCGACTGCGCGTCGAAGAAGGCGCTGTACCAGACGCCCAACAGGCCCAGCAGCAGCGGGGCGTTCTCCTCCGGCGGCGCCGTGCGGAAGTGCGTGTCCATGGCGGCGAAGCCGCCGAGCATCTCGCGGAAGGCGTCCGGGCCGATCGCGATCATCAGGGACAGGCCGATGGCCGAGTCGAAGGAGTAGCGTCCGCCGACCCAGTCCCAGAACTCGAACATGTTGGCCGTGTCGATGCCGAATTCGGAGACCTTCTCCCCGTTGGTCGACAGCGCCACGAAGTGCCGTGCCACGGCGTCCTCGCCCGCGCCCAGTTCCGTGAGGAGCCAGTTCCGCGCGGAGGTCGCGTTGGTGATGGTCTCGATGGTGGTGAAGGTCTTGGACGCGATGATGAAGAGCGTCTCGGCGGCGTCCAGGTCCCGCACGGCCTCGTGCAGGTCGGCACCGTCCACGTTCGACACGAACCGCACGGTCAGGCCGCGGTCGGTGAAGGCCCGCAGCGCCTCGTACGCCATCGCCGGACCGAGGTCGGAGCCGCCGATGCCGATGTTGACGACGTTCTTGATGCGCTTGCCGGTGGAGCCCTTCCACTCCCCCGACCTGATCCGGTCGGAGAAGGCGGCCATCTTGTCGAGGACGGCGTGCACGCCGGGGACGACGTTCTCGCCGTCCACCTCGACGACCGCGTCCGCGGGGGCGCGCAGGGCGGTGTGCAGCACCGCCCGGTCCTCGGTCGTGTTGATCTTCTCGCCGCGGAACATCGCCTCGCGCAGCTCGGCCACCCCGGTCGCCGCCGCGAGCTCGCGGAGCAGCGCCAGCGTCTCGTCGGTGACGAGGTGCTTCGAGTAGTCGATGTGCAGGTCCCCGGCCCGCAGGGTGTAGCCGGCGCCGCGGCCGGGGTTCTCCTCGAACAGTCCCCGCAGATGCGTCTGCCCGAACTCCTCCCGGTGCTTGCCGAGTGCCTGCCACTCGGGCGTCCGGTTGAGCTTCGTACGGCTGTCTGCGTTCATCCTGGACATCAACCCATTTCTTGCGTCCTGTCGTGCCCCGCCGATCTCCAACTTAAAGGATGCGGAGCGGCCGTGCCGGACAGGCGCCGTCGATGCGGGACACGCGAAGAGGCCCGGTGGGGCAGGAGTCCTCTCCTGCCCCACCGGGCCTCTTCGTACGCGCCTGACGGGCCGTTCAGATCTCGCCCCGGAGCTTCGCGAGTGCCTCGGCGAGGATCGCCTCGCCGTCGGCGTCGGTGCGGCGCTCGCGTACGTACGCCAGGTGCGTCTTGTACGGCTCGGTGCGCGGCGGCGCCGGGGGGTCCTCCCGGTCCTGGCCGGCCGGGAACCCGCAGCGCGGGCAGTCCCAGGTGTCCGGCACCTGCGCGTCGCTGGCGAAGCTCGGCTGAGTCTCGTGCCCGTTCGAGCACCAGAAGGAGATGCGCAGGCGGGGCGCGGACTCGCCGCGCTCGGCCTCGCCCATCGGCCCCGCTCCGACCCGGCTACCACGGATCGCGTTGCCACTTGCCACGGTCGTAACTCCCTGCGTGGTGGTGCCGCGGAGCATGAGTGGATCTTCCGCCGCGGGCGCCCAAGTCTACGTAAGGCCCAACGCGCGTCCAGGGACCGGAGTTACTCATTCCAGGCCATGGACGCCGACCTCATGATAGGCCGGGCGGAGCCGACCGGACGGGCGGAACGGCCAGAACGGTCAGCTGGCGCTCGACTTCATCAGCAGGCCGAGCGCCATGATGCAGGCGAACCACATCAGACCGACGACGACGGTGATGCGGTCCAGGTTGCGCTCGGCGACGGAGGAACCGCCGACCGACGACTGCATGCCGCCGCCGAACATGTCGGAAAGGCCGCCGCCCTTGCCCTTGTGCATCAGCACGAGCAGCATCAGCAGGGCGCTGAAGACGATCAGGGCGATCGAGAACCCCATAATCACGGCTGATTCCTACTTTCTGGCTTTTCTGGCTTTCCGGCGGTGCGGGGAAGCGCGCGGGGGCCAGCGGCTGTCGGTACAGCCTCCTGGCCCCCGCAAGGGTACGACGGATCCGTGCCGCCGCATACTCACGGCGGCCCCGGTCCCGGTCCTACTGGTCCCGGAAGCGGACGATCTTCACGAACTCGTCCGCGTCCAGCGCCGCGCCGCCGATCAGGGCGCCGTCGACGTCGGGCTTGGCCATGATCGCCGCGATGTTGCCGGACTTGACCGAGCCGCCGTACTGGATGCGGACCTTGTCGGCCAGCTCCCGCGAGTACAGCTCCGCGAGGCGGCCGCGGATCGCACCGCAGACCTCCTGCGCGTCCTCGGGGGTGGCGACCTCGCCGGTCCCGATGGCCCAGACGGGCTCGTACGCGATCACGATGGACTCGACCTGCTCGGCCGGGACGTCCTTGAGGCCGCCGTCGAGCTGGGCGAGGGTGTGGGCGACCTGCTCGCCGGCCTTGCGGACGTCCAGGCCCTCGCCGACGCACAGGATCGGGGTGAGGCCGTGGCGGTAGGCGGCCTTGACCTTGGCGTTGCAGACCTCGTCGTCCTCGGCGTGGTACTGGCGGCGCTCGCTGTGGCCGACGGCCACGTACGTGCACTGGAGCTTGGCCAGCATCGCGCCGGAGATCTCGCCCGTGTAGGCGCCGGAGTCGTGCGCGGAGAGGTCCTGGGCGCCGTACTTGATCTTCAGCTTGTCGCCGTCGACCAGGGTCTGGACCGAGCGCAGGTCGGTGAAGGGCGGCAGGACCGCGACCTCCACGGCGTCGAAGTCCTTGTCGGCCAGGGCGAAGGCGAGCTTCTGGACGTGGGCGATGGCCTCGAGGTGGTTGAGGTTCATCTTCCAGTTGCCCGCCATCAGCGGGGTGCGGCCTGCGGAAACGGGAGCAGTCATGCGGGGTCAGCCCTCCAGGGCGGCAAGGCCGGGGAGCGTCTTGCCCTCGAGGTATTCGAGGGAGGCGCCGCCACCGGTGGAAATGTGGCCGAAAGCGTTCTCGTCGAAGCCGAGCGTACGCACGGCAGCGGCGGAGTCGCCGCCGCCGACGACGGTGAACGCGCTGCTGTCGACGAGGGCCTGGGCGACGGCCTTGGTGCCGTGGGCGTAGTCGGGGTGCTCGAAGACGCCCACGGGGCCGTTCCAGAAGACGGTCTCCGCATCGGCGATCTTCGCCGCGTACAGCTCGCGCGTCCTGGGGCCGATGTCCAGGCCCTCCTTGTCGGACGGGATCTTGTCCGCGTCCACGGTCTCGAAGTCCGCCGGGGTCTTGCCCTTGAGGTCCGGGAAGTCCGTGGAGACGAGCACGTCGACCGGGAGGACCAGCTCGACGCCGGTCTTCTTCGCGCGCTCCATGTACTCGGTGACCTTCTCCAGCTGGTCCGTCTGGAGCAGGGAGATGCCGACCTCGTGGCCCAGGGCCTTGAGGAAGGTGTAGGCCATGCCGCCGCCGATGAGGATGCGGTCGGCCTTGCCGAGCAGCTCGTCGATGACGGCGAGCTTGTCGGAGACCTTGGCGCCGCCGAGGACCACGACGTAGGGGCGCTTGACCTCGTCGGTCAGCTTCTTCAGGACGCCGACCTCGGTGGCGATGAGGTAGCCGGCCGCGTGCGGGAGGCGCGCGGGGAGGTCGAAGACCGAGGCGTGCTT